>CAZXUD010000007.1:0-17730 GCA_964643805.1 uncultured Candidatus Peribacteria bacterium
AGCTGGTTAGAGCGTCCGCCTGTCACGCGGAAGGTCGCGGGTTCAAGTCCCGTCATCCCCGCCAGAATAATTTTGCTACTGAATGTACAGCAGTGGGTTCTTTTTCACGCCACGCAGCTGTACTTCGAAGTGAACGTGGATACCGGTTTTACCGTAGACCAAACCGGTGTTTCCCATGTCTGCAATTTGTTGACCGCGCTCAACGGTGTCACCAACTTTCACGAGCAATGTTTTGTTGTGTCCGTACAACGTCACGAGTTCGTTGCCGTGATCAATTTCAATCACGTTACCGTACCCTCCGTTCCAACCGATGTCCGCGCGGATAACCGTGCCTGCTTCCGCTGCGTAGACAGGACCACCGCCTTTATCTTGCATGTCCAATGCAAAGTGTCCGCTGTGGAAGTACTGCGTAATGGAGCAGTCGGAGCTACAAGGCTTCTGCAATAAGCCGGCTGTGGCTGCTTCTTCCTCCACGAATTGCGCTGGTCTGGTGGCAGTCGCCGGTGCTGCAGGCTGGCCTGGTTTGGGCGCAGCGGGTTGAGGCTTGGGTTGCTGAGCAACTTGGGTCGGCTTGGTAACGAGTGGCTTGCCACCAGGAATAATCAATTCTTGGTTTGCCAAAATAAAGCCGCCTTCTAAATTATTTTGAGCGGCAATTTCTTCCGCAGGAATATCGTAGAGCTCAGCAATACCAAGCAGCGTTTGTCCGCGCCCAACGGTATGAAGTACACCATCAACAGGAAGGATAAGAAGATTTTGGCCCGGCCGAATTGGCACGCCCTCGCCTAATTTATTCGCCAAGATAATAGTTTCTTTACTAATGCCGTACCGTGCGGAAATTTTTTCTAAACTCTCACCCTCTTTAACGGTGTGGTACAACCCTTCGGCGTAAGCGCGTCGCGAACCTTGTTTTGTGAGCGATGATGATTTCATTAAGAAACCTTCTTCCACCAAAAGGAATTGCTGCGTTGTAGGAGTAGCTTCGTCTGGAGCAAGTGCCGCCTTAGGAATGTACGGTGGCAAGAGGGTTGTGACGACAAGCGCTACGCCACACGCAATGCGCACGCGGATGGAAAGCCAACGAAGAACTGGATCGGTTGTTGACTGCACAAAAGGTTTTAGACGAGGAGTTTCCTAAAGATACTGAGGATGAGTTCCATATCTTTGTATCGATGATTGGAGTGCAAAAGCACTACCACAAATTTTCGGTTTCCATATTCAACCACCGACACTAAGCATTGCTGTGCTGCATCCGTTGTCCCAGTTTTTCCAGCTAATACCACGGGCTCTGCAATTCCTGTCCGCACAATGGCATCAGGGAGTTCTGGTTCAGGCGCTGCGGTTGCTGGCGGCTGATGCAACAATAAGTGCGTGTGATTCAGAGCGACCTCTGTGCCCTGCACGCTGTAAATGCGTGCCCATGGCTTGGTCATACGGCTGGCGATAGCGGACTGGCGCAAAGCAAACGCTGTGAGCCAAGCAATATCTTGTGGAGAGGAATATTGATTTGGGTAATCAAGACCAGCGGGATCTGCATAGGAAGTATTTTTGAGTCCCAGTTCACGGGCGCGCTCATTCATTTCTTCTACAAAAGCGGTGGATGAACCACTGTGGTAGATGGCTAACGTCACAGCTGCATCATTCGCTGAGGGAATTAAGAGTGCGGACATCAAATCGCCCACGGTAAAGTCTTCACCGACAGGGAGATACGATTTATTGCCGACAACTTCGGCAGCGCTTTCTGGAATACGAACAATTTCACTCATCTCGTGATTCTCCGTAATGATCAACGCCGTCATAAGCTTGGTAATACTCGCCATGGGGCGCTCTATGTCCGCCTGCTTACCGTAGATTGCCTGGCCACTCTCTAAGTCAAATATCACCACTCCCGACGCCGAGAGGCGTTCGGGTATTTCTAAGTGCAGTGCCGGGGGCGATACCGGTAAAGCCTGGGCCATTGGCAAAGAATGGTCAGTAGAGACGCCCGGCCACAAACCGAGCAGCAGCACCGAAAGGAGAGCACTGTACATCTGGGGCAGGATACCAGACCAAAGCCGCTAAAGCAGGGGTTCGGCAAACTTCTTGGGGAAGTATTGCCTCCTAGGTCAAGTACTTGGCCAGAGAGTTCATTGACAAGTTGCGTAGTCTCGAACGTTATTTGTACACCACTCTGTCCGCGATTCTTAAATCTACGTACATCGTCGCCTGATTGAGTCCGACTGATTTCAAAAAACCGCGGTACCGCTGTAAATGTTTTTCTAACGAGCTGCGCATATCGAACCAAAGACTGACACCACCTTCGATTTGAAGATGAAACTCTTGTCCGCGAATATAAATACTTCGTAAGATTACTTTTTGTCCGAATTGATCGAGCAGAGCAGCCTCTGTTTCACTGAGTCGTTCCAATAATTCAACCGTGACAAGTGCGTCACCCGCTTGCGGACGAACGCTCCAGTCTACTAATTGATAATACGGTAGTGTGTCGACCGACTGTGGCGATGAGGTGATGACGTAGACTCCTTTCTCCGATAAATATTCCTGGAAACTCCCTGTTTGCGTGGCAACATCTGTTGGCTGTTCTGGATCGATGACTTTGACCTTGGCCAACAACGGATCCAACGTGATGGTCACTGCTAATTCTGAAGGATAATTTTTCTGTAATTCCACATCCGCTAAATCTGCGATGCTTTCGCGCAGCAACGTGCGCGCTTCCATTTCGGACACCAACAAAATGTGTTGACCGAACAGTGGCGCTAAGGCCGTTTGTGCTTGCTCAATATCTAATCGGGGGTCTGAACGAATGATGGTCATGGAACGCACGTGAGCAAGCGGCGAAAAAAGCACAATGCCGAGCAGGAGAATAAGAAACCCAAGAATGCCCACGAGCACCCAACGCAAAAAGAATTGCTGCCACAGGTTGTAGGACCGTTGCACACGCCGCAGCCAACGCTTCGTACGCTCGCGCTTGAGCTGCTTTCGGTGCGTCTGCCGCCGTTCTACTAAAGAACGGGTAGCAGCAGAGGTTGGCCGGTTGAATCGGCGCGGTAAACGGCGCGCTGACTTGAGAGGCATGCCCAAGCATCATACACTCGCAGAGCTCCTCGAGCTTATGAAAACCGCAATCGTCGCAGACTGGCTGCCAACATTCGCCGGCGCTGAGCACGTGATCGCAGAACTGACCACCATCTGGCCAGAGGCACCGCTGTTCACAACTATCGCTAACCATGGCGAATTGGGTCCGTTGGATACCGCAGATATTCGGACAACTTCTCTGCAGCGTTGGTACAAATTACTCGGCACGCACCGGCCGTTACTTCCTTTCATGCCGCGGTCACTCGAGTCCATCAATCTGTCGGGCTACGACGTGATTGTGAGTTCGTCCCATGCCGTCGGAAAGGGGATTGTGCCACCCAGCAACGCTGTCCACATTTGTTACTGCCACACACCTATGCGGTATGCGTGGGAAATGGAACAGCAATATTTATCGGATTATCGAATTCCTAATACGCTCCGCCAAACAGTTCGCCTCACACTCAGTAAATTGAGACGTTGGGATCTGACCGCAGCAAAACGTGTGGATACTTTTGTAGCGAACTCTGGCGCGGTTCAAGAACGTATTAAACGTATTTACGGACGTGAGAGTGTGGTGATTCATCCGCCCGCCAGTAGCCAATTTTTCGTAGGTGATGTGAATGCGAAACGTTCCGGCCTGGTGGCAATCGGCCGCTTGGTTCCTTATAAGCGTTATGACCTTTTGATAGCTGTAGCGAATCGTTTGCAGTTACCTTTAACAATTGCTGGTGATGGTCCTGATAGTGATCGCCTGAAACGAATGGCGGGACCAACGGTGAGAATGCTTGGCCGTGTGGCTGACGCAATTTTGCCGGAGTTGTACCGCAGCGCTTCTGCTCTCCTTTTCCCACAAGAGGAAGACGCCGGTGTTGTGCCACTAGAAGCACAAGCCTGCGGCACGCCGATTATTGCCTATGGAGTGGGCGGTGCGTTAGATACCGTCGTCGAAGGAAAAACGGGCCTCTTTTTCCCAGAGCAAACGGAAGACTCATTGATTGCTGCCATCAATAAATTTAAAACCATGCAGTTTGATCCAAATACTATTCGTGAACACGCCAAACAATTCCATGCAGATCGCTTCCGAGAAAAAATGTCCACGGTGGTGGAAGAAACGAAAAAGAAATACGGGAAATAAAAGTGCTATGATATTTGTATGCGACGAAAACCAGATTCACACAAAGGCGAGAACGGATTAGTAGCAATTATTGGTGGTTCTAAGTCTATGCACGGTGCGCCGATTATGGCTGCCCTTGCAGCAGAAGCGAGTGGCGTGGACTTGGTGTATTTGAGCCTTCCAAGTAACCACATTGAAGCAGCCAAAACCTACTCATTGAATTTCCAAGTGCACGGATTTAAAGGAGATGACTTGAGCAAGGCTGATGTAAAAACAGTTTTAGAACTCCTCGCGAATGTAGATTGCGCCATTATCGGGCCCGGCATCGCGAAAGATGTCGCTGCCATAGAGGCGCTCGCCGATATTGTCGCGGGTGCAGTTTGTCCGCTGGTGTTGGATGCAGCCGCACTCCAATCTTCTACTCTGAATGCAGTCGCTGGTAAAAATGCTGTGCTGACACCTCATTTAGGCGAGCTGGAACGGATGGGTTTAGCGCTCAAAGATATTGGGCGAGCCGCAAAAGAAAACGGCGCTACTATTTTTGTGAAGGGGCAGGTTGATCACTTGGCATTTATGGACGGTGCAGAAGAAACAATTGAAGGTGGTAACGCCGGCCTCACTGTCGGCGGCACGGGTGACGTACTTGCCGGTCTGATTGGCGGCTTAATAGCCAAACATATGTCACAAAAAGCGGCGGCTCTTATTGCAGGCAAGCTGATGAAGCAAGCGGGAACAAACTTGTCGCATGAAAAAGGGTACGCGTACACCGCGCACGACGTGATTAACCAAATTCCACACCTGCTGCACACGTACGAAGTGGAAAATCCTTAAGGAATGCAGCTCAATCCGTTTTCTCTCTTCGAGCAATTCTCAGATGATCTCAAAATTGCTATTTTTGATAAGTCCGATGATGGTTCGGAACAGGGAATAGCAACTGCATTAGGAACAAATCTCTTTGCATCAGCCGAACAAGTGCATGGCAATCAAACAGCGGTTGTTCAAACACCAACGCTTGCAAAAGAAGTAGATGGATTAGCCACAACCACACCAGAAATGGCTTTGATTATTCGTTGGGCCGATTGCCAGAATTTTGTCTTCTACGAGCCAAAAAGACGGGTAGCTAGTGTGCTACACGTCGGTTGGCGGGGGCTGATTGCGGGCGCAATAACAGAGCATTTAAAAATTTTAGAAAATGAATGGGAAATTCTTCCCGAAGAAGTTTTTGTGGGTGCTGGGCCTTCACTTTGTTGGCAACATGCACGATTTTCGGATCCCAAAAATGAACTGCCGAATGTGTCTTCCAGATTTTTGCGAAATGGTCATGTAAATCTCCAGGCTGTGGCTGACAATGAGTTCGACATACTGGGCGTTCCCGCGAATCAACGAGAGCGGAGCCCAGGTTGTCCGTACTGTTTACAAAATAAGTACTGGACCTACCGAGGGGGTGATCATGAAGCAGTAAAAAATGGTGCCCGTAATCTCCTTGCGTGCGTTCTTCGCTGATCAGACTACGATCATGAACTGGATACGTAAATTTTGGTATACAAAATGTATGCGATACTTTACCAGCTCTGTAGGGCTCAACCGTAACTAAATTTTGGGAGTACTCAGAAAGATCACTCTAAAAACTGGACGCGAGAAATATGAGCTCATAGGATGACAAACAAGTCTAAGCGCCGCGTTAGCGTGGCAAACGTTTCTCTTCACTTTTGCTACGGGAGACTTAATCCTTACTACCTGATGGTAGTGAGTGCGGTCACCCACTTGGTCATCCAAGAGCAAGCGTTTCCCACCGACGGTCGTTTGGATATATGCGTGAAAGGAAACCTCCGGTTTCCTCTCACGGACTCTCTTTCCGGCTAGGTGGCCGCTCAGCGAAGCAAGGCTCCGCTTCGCGGCTTTATTAATTAGTGACTTGTTCCTGGTTAGTTTCAGTTTGTGGCCAAGCGGCTCCTGGTAGATATGCATACTTTCTTCCCTCGCCATACTTAGCTAACACCAGAGCGTCTAGCTGCTCCCTTGCGTCAGCGACGCTAGATTCAATCGACGCCAATACCTCTCTTGTATCTAAATCAAAAGCCATGGTCTTTCCGCGGTGCTCCTCCATTACTTCTTGAGTAATTGTCGAAAAAGGATTGGAGCTTAATGGTTCAGGTGACGCGCCGTTGGGAGTATTTTCTGAAATCATGCCTTAATTTTATACCTCTCTGGCAAAACAGGCATTGCACTTTTTTTCATTTTTACAGGACTCGAATTATGGGAATTAAACTCTGCGTTAAGGCTTTTACTCCAAATACGACATTGCAAACAAATGATCTGACGCAGATAGTTTTTGATCTGGAATTTCGTTTAAAGCATACGTGCCATCTTCCAATTTTCTTGAAGTTGGGACAACAACACTCGCTTTAAACTCTTCACTTCCAAAAATTGTACGCGCTAAATCTTTATCACCTGTTTCAAACAACCTCTTACAGAGATCTTGAATCGTATCCAGCGAAATTCCGCGCTCGAGAAGTTCTACACCAATTGTTTTTGGTGATGGGGTACTTTGGACATCATCCATCAGGCTTTCAAAACTAAGGCAGCGTTCTTGACTCATAATAAAGGGGAAGCAGCGGCCCATCTTCTTTAGATTCGTTGTATCTGTCAAAGAAACCCCTGTGATATTGTACTGCCATGGAAACCGAAATAAATGAACGAATGGCGGCCAGTAATCAATTGCTAGCGCCGTACGCCATTAAACATGGAGACGGCCTGGGAAGGGGAATTAATGAACCTGAAGATGAATCGCGCTTTCCTTTCCAGCGTGACCGCGGCCGCATTGTGCACACGCAAGCATTCCGGAGATTGAAGGGGAAGACACAGGTGTTTGTGAATGACGTGGATGATCACCATCGCACACGTCTAACTCACACCCTGGAAGTTGTGGGTATTAGCCGTGATGTTGCACGTGCATTGAATTTGAATGAAGACCTGGCAGAGTGCATCGCACTCGCACACGATTTAGGCCACCCACCATTTGGTCACGCCGGTGAAGCTGCGTTAAATAAGTGGATGCAGCAACATGGCATGCACTTTGAACATAACCTGCAGTCGTACCGAATTTGTACACTGTTAGAGTCGCATTCGGCGCAGTACCAAGGGCTCAATTTGAATGGTGAGATTCTGGAAGGTTTACTGAAGCACCGCACTCCCCACGACAGTCCTAATGCACCACATGTAACTCATGGACCATCGCTGGAAGCACAAGTAGTGAACTTAGCCGATGAAATCGCTTACACCGCTCATGATTGTGAAGACGGTGAACTAGCGAAGCTCTTTTCGGTACAAGAAGTAACTACTATTCCATTGGCGCAAGAAGCACATGAACAAGCTGCTGTGCGGGGGACTTCACTCCGTGGATCTATTATTCGTTTGTTGGTGACTGATTTATATAAAGCAACTCAACAGGCTCTCTCATCTGAAAAAATTCTGACTCTCGACGATGTACACAATGCAAATGTTGCACTGGTCGTCTTCTCTGATGTTATGAAAACGCGCTTAGCTGCGCTGCGTACATTCTTGTGGAAGCACATGTACGAAAATGAAAGCGTGCTCGCAAAAAGCCGCGCTGGCCAAGATATTGTTTATGCCCTGTGTAATTCATATGCCGCTGAACCAACCGAAAAATTGCAGGAATGGATGCAACGCTACCAATGCACCTTAGAAGAATCGATTAAAGATTACGTCGCTGGAATGACGGATCGGTTTGCCATTAAACAAGCAGAAGATCGCGGTCTGATTGATGACAAAACTCGATCGCTCCTGGCTTACTGAACGCCAGGATACATTGGCAACAGTGTTTGAGGATCCACGTGTTCTCCTCCAATAATTGTTTCGAAGTGGAGGTGTGGTCCAGTCGTTAGTGCGCCAGCGCCCTTACTACCTGGGCGTCCACCAGAGAGAGCTATTGCTTGGCCGGCAGCCACTGTTTGTCCTTCGCGGACTAGGAAGCCACTGACGTGACCGTAAAGGGTCGCCACGCCTTCGTGGCGAATGATGATGTAACTGTAACCGTAACCATTATCAGCTGCGTTCTCGACCACGCCTGCGGCTGCGGCATGAATCACCGTACCTTGTTCTACTGGAATATCGACGGCAGCGTGTGGCAAACCGAAGCGCTGTTCATATTCTTTATCGCCGAAATGAGCCGAGAGACCGTAGGTCGGTTCGACCGGCCATTCGAGGGTCGCAGGCGTACCAGTTGCCAGTAAGCCAGCACGACCACCACGAAGTTCTGCTTCCCAGACTTCTTGGAGTGCTTGTTTAATGTAGGTTTCTGCTTCCTGTTTATCTCGTAAGAGAGCGATCAGCTTCTTCGTACTGCGGCTTAACTCCTCAGCAAGACCGGCCGCTTCTGGGCCGCTGACTGATTGTCGTTGCAGATCTAAACCGCGGAGTTGTTCGCGTAAAATTTCTTCTTTATGTTCCAACACAGCGCGCTCTTGGCGTGCTTGGCGCACGTCCTCTTCAGCGGCAAGAATTTCTTGCTGCACCGGTACTTCATCACCGCCTTGTGGCAGTGGCGTAACAACTTCTTGCTGCACAAATTCTGGCTCTTGAATTGCTGTTTCTGCATTCGCCATAGCGGCTGCAAAACTCACCAAGCCAACTATGCCTGTTAAGGCCACGCACGTCGCAACTGGTCGGTGAATTTCTATGTGTATTGGCATCAGGATATCTTACCAAAAAACGGGCTTCCTGACTATGCTGGGAACCGCTCTAAAAACACATCTACTAGCTTTGTAAAGAGCTGGTGAAACTCATTTAATCGCTCGGGAATTGGCTCAAATGAGTCTGGGCGAATGTATAAGCCCTGGTTAATCTCAATCTGAATACCCGGCACCAGGAATGGCGGAATCCTTCGGCGGTGGCAATGGTGACCCAGAATGTACTTTCCGGCGTACGGAAAATTGATACGCACCGAGTAACCACGCTCTTCAAAGAAGTCTCGAAAGAAGATGGTGTGCTCACGAGAGCACGTTGAATAATTTACATTTCCTAAATTGATATCGGGTCGAGGCTCACCACTGAATGCTCGTAACTTTGGGCCGATAGGTAAGTAGGAGTGTCCGTCGATGAGAAATTTTACATCGGGAATATGTTTCTCAATTTGGTCGTGATACGGATCGTGATATTTTTTAATAAGGATGTCCGCCACTTCTTGAGATGGTTCTTTTTTGTACACTTTCTTTTCGTCCCACGTGGTGTGAACAATGACACCTTCAGCTGCTTGTTCATATTCACGAGAAATATCATCGGGAGCGCGGTTTGCATCTACAATCACTCGGGAAATATCGTTCTTCACTAAATACACACCAGGAATGGTGTAAATCTGATCAGTATAGAGATCGGCATACCCTAATAATTCCTCTTGAGTGAGCGCTAAATCGTTCTTCACCTCTTCTGGCACACCGTGGCCAGCATGAGGAATAGAAACCAGGATTGGCCGTAATTTAGTTTCCGTGGCCATGCGTATTTTGGAAGGTGTAAGCGGAGGTAAAGAAACTGAGAGCTGGAACTGCCGTTTCTCCACTGCTTGTATCCAAAATTACGTGTGCCAATGCAAAGCGGACAATGCGTCCTTGGGTATTGCCGATGTTCACATTCTGTCCAACCGAAAGTTGTTGGCGCAGTTGGTAACAGGCGATGGCATTTTCCAAAAGTGTTCTACAAACAGTGACGGCAACCAGTCCTCCCACCACAAAAATGACGCACAGAAAGATAAGGACGTTGGTTGTGAGGAATGACAGATCGAAACCAAGTTGTTCCACCACCAGTTGAATCGCCACGATAATGACAATGACGTATACGATTTTTCCCATCAGGTTGGCAATGCGGATTTCGGCTCTCTGAAGCGATTGTTCTACAAATATTTGGAGAAACCGAGCCAGCAGCATTCCGAAGACCATGATGAGGAATGCAGCGATTAATTGCGGAATAAAAAGAGTAACGACTGCCAACGTGTTCGATACTTGTTCTAGCTCTAATACATCTGCCGCAAAAACGAGGGTAATGAAAACGATCAGCCAGAAGATGAGGAATGCGAAAATGTCGGAGACATTTCTCGTTATTCCCGCACCTCTGAGCATGCGTTGCAACGGCGTCTTCGCGGCCAATTTATCTATGGCAAAGAACGCCATGATGCGCAGTGTGGCAAAGTACAAAGCTGCGGCTACCAGTAAACCTACTCCTACTAAAAGGATTGCGAGGGCTGCCTCAGGCAACCGACTCATCAACGTATCGTAGGCCCTATCCCAAGTCCCAATGGCCGTAGCTTGGAGCTTATTCCACACATCAGACATGCGGGCATGGTAGCACAGCTACGCTGCCTCTCTGCCATTCCAGCGAATATTTGTAAGACAATCTCGCAATTCATTTTCCGTCTCTTCACAAAAATAAACCAAGTGTTTATCCAGAGCCGAAATGAGTTCCTTTTGCTGCGCGTTACTCATTTCATTCCATTCTTCTGCGGACACTCCAAATTCTTCTTCAAGAAGTGGCATACCCCTTTCTAAAAATTCACCTGGTTCTGGTTTGTGTTTCACATGTATATTATAAAATATTTAATGTTATTAATCAATTATGATGAACCTCGCCGGAAAGAGAGTCCACAAAAGAAAACCTTCCAGGTTTTCTCTGGTGCAAATGGCAGGCGCTGTAGGGATCGAACCTACGGCCTTCGGTTTTGGAGACCGACGCTCTACCAACTGAGCTAAGCGCCTACGTAAAGAAAAGAACTAGATATAGCTTACTTAATTCCCAGAGTGAAAACACCAGGAATAAGTTTCTATCGTCGCCACCAACTCTTCTTTTCTTGAGGAGCTGGCAATAATTTCTCCTGTAATCCCTTCATAAGGATATTGGTTTCCCGCTGCCTTTCACTCAAGCCATCTAAAGCTTGGTTCAGGGCACGGATTTGGTCATCCTTCACTTTCAATTGTCCCCTCAATTCATCATTCATTTGCTCCAGTAGTTTTTTGTAAGGGGTGGGGGGAGTAGCTTCTGTGCCTTCAGCAACACTCTCTCCTGGGTTACTAGCCATGGCACGGTTGTAAGCACGCGCTAAAAGTTCAGAGCTGACGGTGTAAGCGTACGGCTTCTTCTTCATTTTAAGAGTTTTGATCTCGGCTGGGCTTGGGCGCACATGTTCACGTTCTTCGTGCTGTGCTTTTTTAATAATGTCCCTCACTAAACGACGAATGGTGATCTCCGCCTTCTGGTACCGGTCGGCCGCTTCTTTAATGGAGAGGAATTCTGTCGTCATGGAGAGGAAAAAGTGATCACCGGCATGATAAGGCATAGTGATCAGGCACCGCAATGGCATGATCAACCCCCCTTCAGTTTTGCATAGTCGAAGGCTAGGCTCGGCTTATTTTTTCTTTCCGCCCCACTTTCGCTTTGGTGCGTGGCGTTTCTTATCTAAGAGCTGTGCGGCCAACACAATGTCGACATCATCAGGTGAAATAGACTTTGGCAATGAAGCATTTGTCTTACCGTCGGTGACGTATGGACCGTACCGACCGTCCTTCAGCTGGATTTCACCACCGCTGGTTGGGTCTTTACCAAATACTTTGAGTGGCTTAGCAGCTTTCGCTTTATTTTCCTTGGCATCCACAATGAACTGCTTCGCATTTTCAATGTTCACAGTCGTTGGATCTACTTCTTTAGGAATAGAAACGTTCGCATCACCCACTTTCATGTAAGGACCGAAGCGGCCGAGGAGAACTGTAACGGTTTGTCCGTCGATGGTGCCGATCTCTTTGGGAAACTGCAGTAACGACAGGGCTTCTTCCAAGGTGACGTCCTCTGTCGTGCGTCCTTTCGCGAGCGAAGCACTGCGTGGCTTCACGCCTTCTTTCTGATCCTCTGGTCGTCCAAGTTGTACATAGGGTCCAAAGCGGCCCGACCGTGCAATGACTGGTAAACCAGATTTAGGGTCCACTCCCAATTCTTTTTCTTTCAGCACATCTTCCTTTTTCAATGTCTCAGTCTTGTTCGCGACGAGCGCATTGAAAGGTCCGTAGAAGGCCCCAAGGAATTTGGCACTCTCTTGGTTGCCTTCGGCAATGTCATCCAGTGATTGTTCCATCTTTGCCGTGAACGAGAGGTTCACAATATCTGGGAAGTGTTCCGCCAAAAGATCGGTAACGCGGAACGCCACGTCTTCTGGAGCGAGTTGTTTCCCTTCTTTCCGAATGTAACCACGCTGTTGCACCGTGCTGATAGTTGGTGCGTAGGTACTAGGACGACCGATGCCTTCTTCTTCCAGCTTCTTCACCAGACTTGCTTCCGTGTAGCGGGGCGGCGGCTTGGTGAAGTGCTGTTCTGGAATCAAATGGTCAAGATCGAGAGGGTCACCCTTCTTGAGAGGTGGCATCAGTTTCTCGCCATCTTCTTCCTCTTCTTTCTCTGGTTGAGCAGCATCTGGTTCGTCACGCCCTTCCGTGTACACACGGAAGAACCCGTCGAAGGTCACTGTCTGCCCCGTAGCGCGGAATGTGTAAGCCCCGGCGCTGATATCCGCACCGACTCGCTTGAGCTCTGCAGGCGGCATTTGCGTGGCCATCGTGCGGTTCCAAATAAGGGTGTAGAGCTTGTGCTGTTGTGCATCTAATTCACTCTTGAGTGAGTCTGGCGTGCGTGCCATATCGGTCGGACGAATTGCTTCGTGCGCTTCTTGTGCGCCCTTACTCTTCGTCTTGTATTTACGTGGCTCACTCAACACATACTCACGACCAAACAATTTTTCGATGGTTGCCTTCGTATCGGTGAGAGCTTTTTCGCTCAAATTTACGGAGTCAGTACGCATGTAGGTGATGAGACCCACTGCGCCCTGCTTATCACCAACGTCGATACCTTCGTACAGCTGCTGAGCAACCACCATTGTCTGTTTTACAGAGAAACCCAGCTTTCTACCCGCTTCCTGCTGCAAAGTGGAGGTTGTAAATGGTGCTGGTGGATTCCGCTTCAGTTGTTTTTCATCAATATTGGCGACTTCGTACTTGGCTCCTTGTAAGTCCGCGAGCACCTGATCGGATTCTTCTTTGTTCCCTGGTACAAACTTTTTTCCGTCCTTCTGTTTCAGGTCCGCAGTGAATTGTTCTTTCTTCTCTGTCTCTAGGGCTGCTTGCACTGTCCAGTACTCCACTGGTTTGAACGCTTGAATTTCACGCTCGCGATCGACGATGATGCGAACCGCAACAGACTGCACACGTCCGGCGGAAAGTCCGCGGTATACTTTTTTCCATAGAAAAGGCGACAAAGTGTAACCCACCAAACGATCCAGCACACGACGTGCTTGCTGCGCATCAACTAACTTCATATCGATATCTCGTGGATTTTCGATGGCGGCGCGAATGGCTTCTTCGGTGATTTCGTGGAAAACAATGCGTTTAACCGGCATGTCCTTTTTTGGCTTCAGGACTTGCGTTAAGTGCCATCCAATGGCTTCTCCTTCGCGGTCTTCGTCTGTCGCGATCCAAAGAGACTCCGCATCTTTCATATCTTTTTTTAAGGCCTTCACCACTTTTTCTTTTTCTTCTGGCACTTCGTAGGTTGGTTCAAAATCTTTTTCGATGTCGACGGAAATTTTTGAACTCGGCAGATCACGAATATGACCCATGCTTGCTTGCACGTTGTAGTCCGCTCCTAAAAAGCGCTTGATGGTCTTTGCCTTGGTGGGACTTTCTACAATGACGAGGTGTTTCGGCATGACAACAGGCGGGAGACTATGAGGCAGAGCTTACGTTGTCAAAAAGAAACCCCGACACGTTCAAAAGAGTACATGTGAAATTTTCTCGTCATTGAATGTATTTTTCAGCGAGATGGTGGTCCCCAGAATCACATCGGCTTCGTCCTAGAATTTGGCTTCAAAACAGGCTAAACACCATGATTCTATGGGTTTTGTGAGTACCTTTCTTGATCATAGTTTGTGGCTTGGGGGCCTACTTCTGACGGTGCGAAGCCAAAAAAGTGGGGTAAATGCCTGGTTTTAGGCTTGATCAAGCGAAACCCGGGCGTAGACTTGCCTCGGTCTTATCCTTTTCCCCCATATCGTATGTCCAAGCAGGACCTCATAAATGCGATTGCGGACTCCGCTGGCATCACCAAGCGTGCTGCTGCAGATTCCCTAGAAGCATTCGTGTCGTACATCACGAAGAATTTGAAGACCGGCAAGTCGGTGACTGTGACGGGCTTCGGTACATTCAAGGTGTCGCGTCGCGCTGCTCGCCAGGGTGTCAATCCTCGCAATCCAACTCAGCGTATTTCTATTCCTGCCATGAAGGTCCCAACCTTCAAAGCTGGTAAGACATTGAAGGACGCTGTTCGTTAATCGAATTACTTCATTTGAATTTAACCTCCGCGGTGCGGAGGTTTTTTTGTTCCTGAGGAACACTTGGTTCGTAGCGGTGGTTTCGCTATTCTCCTATCCAATGGATACGAAGCTTATTGAAGAAACCCTCGGCGGATTGCTGAAAGCGCTCGATTTGCCATTTGAAAGCTTTGCCATAGCAGAGGAGGAAGGCTTTATACGTATTGATATTAAGTCCAACCACGCCAGCCGCCTGATTGGCTGGCATGGCGAAACTCTGAACTCCGTTCAGCATTTACTAAAGTCATTGGTGCGCGCTAAGGAAAAATTAGATCGGGCACCGTTCTTAGTTTTAGACGTTGATGGCTACCGTCGTGATCAAGAAGAAAAAGTGCGAGTAGCTGCGCAGCGCAAAGCAGACTTCGTACGTCGTACCGGTAATCGCATTGCGCTTCCACCGATGAGTCCGTACTTCCGTCGCATCGTGCACTTGTATGTTTCCAATGATCCTGGAATGCAGGACTTAACAACCATGAGCACTGGAGAAGGTGAATACCGTCAGGTCGTGCTTCGATTGAAAGAAGAAAAAACTTCGGAGCATGGCGAAGGGGAACTCTCTCCCGTAATTTCTAAGGAAGAGGGGAGCAACGACGGCTTGGAGAATTTGGACGTTTAGTCCGTTGCCTCTTTCCATTCTTCTAAGAGCTTCTTCTCTTTCTTGGAAAGCTTCTTTGGTATTTCTACCTGTAATTCAACGTAATGATCGCCATGCCGACTGGTATTGAGGATTGGTAACCCTTTTCCTTTTATGCGCAGCGTATCGCTCGGCTGTGTACCTGCCGGAATTTTTAATTCGACACTGCCCTGCACGGTGAGGACGCTCTTTGTAGCACCAAGGGCTGCATCAGGAACGGAGATGATGAGCGTCGAACGAATATCATCGCCGTCGCGTGCGAAGCGGGGATCGGGTTGCACGCGAATGTGAACGTAGAGGTCGCCCGCTGGCGTACCGTGGCGACCGGCATTGCCTTCGCCTCGTATGCGCAGTGTTTGGCCATCGTGAATGCCGGCAGGAATGTTGATGGTGACCCGACTAGATTCCATGCGACGCCCTTCGCCTTTGCACTTTGGACAGGCTTCTTCCGGAACTTCGCCTGCACCTTGGCACTGCGGACACACACTGCTTTGTTGAATGGTGCCGAAAAAAGATTGCACCGTACGTGTAATCTGCCCAGTTCCATTACATGTATTACAAGTGACAACCTTGGCGCCTGGCTTGGCGCCACTGCCCTTACATTCATCACAAGTGATTTCTCTTTGAATGGTCACAGCTTGCTGCACACCTTTCACAACATCCATAAAGTCGATCACTACTTCGATTTCAATTCCTTCCCCTTGCTCTCGGCGCGCTGTACGACCACCACCACGATTTCCAAAAAAACTTTCAAAGATATCAGAAAACCCACCAGCACCTCCGCCGCCAAAATCGAAGTTGGAAAAATCAAAACCTCCAGCACCGACATTGGCACCAGCGGCGCCAAACTGGTCATACATTTTTCGCTTCTGTGGATTGTTCAAAGTTTCGTAGGCTTCATTCACTTCTTTGTACTGATGTTCTTTATCTTTATCGCCTTTGTGCTTATCGGGGTGCAACTCTTTACTTAATTTTCGGTACGCACGCTTCACATCATCTTGCGATGCGGAACGTTCCAGGCCGAGCACTTTGTAAAAGTCTTTTGCGATGCGGAGAGGATAGTGGATCTATAGCGATATTTGGAGTAAAACCTGATCTTAATGGACTGTGACTTTTGAGGCGGGTAGGATGCGAGATCCCTTCCCTCGTTACTATGACCAATGAAATAATTCCTGAGAATTCCTATCCAGCCGATGATGCACCACGTGAAGAGTTTCTTTACTGTCATCAGTCAGCATTGTTGCGAGAGCAGATGACTACGGATCCAAAACAAATTCCTGGATATGATCAATATGGGCATTTTCCTATTTGGATTCATGACCTTCTCAACCACAGACTCGTAGGAGGGGGCTACACACTTGATGCAGTTGATGACGCAATGGCTTCTGTAGCTGGGGAGGAATATGCAAATCAGTATGACATCGTTGAGCTAAATCTAAGTGCCCAAGAACAAGCACTGGCCGATGAATCTAGAACACGGGCAAAAGACCTGTTTGCCCTGGATGAAGCCTCTATCCGAGGGGTGGCAAATTAGTCAGATTTTTGGTATAATAACTTGATGTCTTCGCGTTTACACAAACATGCACGCAGGGTCAGTGGTTGGCTTACACTCACACTGAGTGTGGCCTGCGCCATCCTGATTGGCTACGGCATGACGGGGAATTACGGAGAGCAATTGAGTGCTCGCCTTTTGCCTGTGGAATTACGCAGTGAAGTTCCATGGAAAACAATCAAAGCAGAAGACGTTGCCAAAGGAATTAGTGCGCCTCCGCACACGAACATTCTTTTGCACTTACCATACGGTATTGAGCCAATTACACGTCGCTCTCTCCTTGGTAGATCTGGACAGGATGTTCGGTACTGGGGGTACTGTTTCCCACAGGACGCTACAAAGTACGACCGTATTCCTGAAAATGGATTACCAGGAAATATTTTCCTTTCGGAAAAAGAACAGGAAGAAATGAAGAAGTTAATGAACAGACCACAACCAGCTACATACTCTAATTTGAAAAATGTAACGGACGATCAGTTGAATCAAACCGATCGACTGACCGGCATTATTCGTCATCAGAAAGAGAAATTTAAAGAAGGTGATATTTGTTACTTAATGACGGAAAAACCACTGCCAATAGGACTAGATGCTGACGGTGACGGTGCGAATTCCAAAATTGAAGCGGAGTTCCGTACGAATCCTAAAGTGGCAGATACAGATGCCGATGGTATTCCTGATGGATTGGAAATTTTTGGATTAAAAACCGACGCTACGATTCGCGACACGGACGGCGACGGATTGATTGATGGTATTGAAGATAAAAATCACAACGGTCGTCGCGACGCGGGTGAGTCGAGCCCAACAAACCCTGATAGCGACGGTGACACGCTGTGTGATGGCTACTGTGTGCTTCAGTACAATGTGCGCACCGGCTTTAGTGCGCCGGTCGGTTACGTTCCAGACTTTTCAAATAAGATCGTGTGGGAAGACAAAAACCTGGATGG
>CAZXUD010000008.1:0-17552 GCA_964643805.1 uncultured Candidatus Peribacteria bacterium
TCGCCATAATATTCTTAATACTTCCGAGACCGATGATCTGAAGTTATATACGATCTATTCTCCGGCGCATCATAAGGATGGAGTGATTCACAAGACCAAAAATGATGCCGAAACAAGTGAGGAAGAATTCGATGGTAAAACAAGCGAGTAATACAGTTTCAAAAAGCACTCTTTCTGAAGGAGAAAGAGTACAATGGGAACATGAGACTGAGACTTGGTACAAATTCTGCGATCTTCGTATTGTTCTTCGGGGTTGCCGTCATTCAGGCCGTTCAAACGCAGAACTGGCTCATGGTATTGATGTGGGCAGCTATTGGCTCGGTGTTCCTGTGGGCTGATATCAAGAAGAAATAAAACGTTCACCCGCTCATTTCCTTATTTCGCCCGTGCGGTGTCTTACTAAAGCCTTTCCCACAACTCCTTCCAAGTAACCCGCAAGGTTTCTGCAACGTCGCGATCTTCAATGAGAACAGCGAATGGGGGAGAGCTGCGGAAGCTCGCAAGAATTACTTTGTTGCCGTAAATATTAATCTCGGTGCGTAAATCACTGTCTGAAGTGATGAATTTTGTTTCTCTTGCTAACTCTTTGTCCTTCTTTGCGTATCCGCGGTTCTCTGGAGTATCGGTAGCAATCATTTTTAAAGGAATGCCACGTCGTGCGCGTTCAGGTGGGAAGTGTTCGCAGTATTCTTTACCAAGAGTTGGCCACATGTGTTTCTGGTCACTCCAACAAACGATCATCTGTTTTTGGTTCAACATGTCGTTGTACACTTCTTTAATGCCTTCAATATTTTCATGAAAAGTGACACGAGGTTTTCGTGAAGATCGATTGTTGATCGCAAGGAGTTGAGGCATTGCGTTCTCAAGTTCACTCAGCCTCATTTTTCCCAATTCTAATAACTGATGAGGATGCGCTGCGCTGAAAATACTTCGTTGTTTTTTCTTGGTTTCGAAAATAATTTGGCGATCCTTAAGTCTATCTATGAAGTTGTAAATGCTGGTGCGTTTAATGCCAGCTTTGCGGGCAAGCTCTTGCACGCTCGCTTCACCTAACTCAAGTGCTGCTAAATACACTGCTGCCTCTTGTTTCGTTAAGCCAAGGCTGGTGAAGAGAACCGAATCAGGTTTCATAAATGTCTATTATTTAGACATAATTATAAAGTAAAACTTTTAGGCTGTAAATAGCCATTAAATGCATATTAAAAAGTTATAAATGTACAGGTTATTGATTAATTAAGACAATATATTATGATGATAATTCGTTCATTGAAATAATTGCGCTAGATGAGACAAGTACCTTGTTCATCGGGTGGATAGAGTGCTTGCCTTACCCTTTTCATGAAGGAGGATTTTATGAGCAAAACCGCGAAGATGACTGTTCTTCGTCAGGCGGATCTGCCTGGAGTCGAGGTTTACCCCTTGGGCGAATCTGTCCAAAAGGGCGAGCCGCAAGAAGTTCTTGTGGTGGTGGAGCCATTGGGCGTTATCCCTCTCCACTCTCACAGCGTGGACGCACACATGTACGTCGTAGCGGGGGACGCGGAGTTACTCTCCGATGATCCCGATCTGAACGGCAAACAGGTGCAAACGGGCACGTGCGTCTTCTTCGAGCGACTTGTGAACCACGGCTTCCGGGCCGGTAAGCAAGGTCTGCGTTTCCTGTCACGCAATGGCGGGATTGTGGACTCACATGGCGCATGGGACTTTGCCAGAGCCTAGGCAACATCCTGGGCAAGCGCTTTAGCACCCTGTCTCTTCGGAGGCAGGGTGCGTTTTTTGTAAAAGTTTGTAACAAGACAAGACCATCACCAACCAAAAGTTACCAGTGGACCAAAGTTTATATCCCAACATTTTTTGAATTCCACATTGTTTTAATCTAAGGTAGCTCTCTGGAAAATTTTTAAGAAGTTGTCGGTCCTCCAAACCTGTTGCTTAAATTTTCTGGAGAAGAATTGCAACCTCCTTTTCTCTAAAAAGACCTTCACCTCGTCTACCATGACAAACGTATTGTCCTTCCCCATCAACTCTCTATGAGAAAAAATGCCTTCTGGCAGGTTTTGTTTGTCTTGGTGCTCACGAGTGGGCTGTTCACGTTCTTTGGAGCAAACGCGGATTTTATTGCGCCCAAGTTGCTCGCAAAAATGGGTGACACGTTTGCTTTAGCAAAGCCGGAACTTCGGTGTGAAGCCGGAAAGCCGCACGTTTCTCTTTCGTGGGAAAAGTTCCCAACTGCCACGTCGTATACCGTGCAAAGAAGGTTTTCTACCAGAATTACCTGGCAGAATGTTTCCCCTCAGTTAACAGCAACTACAACGACATTTACCGATAAGAAATTAGAAACGAAGCTGTACACCTACACTTACAGGGTCGTAGCGTCCAAAACAGGCATTAGAAACTTTTCAAATACTGGTGCGATAGTGGTGAATCCAGCTGCATGTAACACTACAGGTTCTTCTTCCTCAAATTCCTCACGATCATCGTCCGTTTCAAGTTCTTCCCGATCTTCTTCCCCTAGTTCTGTGCCAGGTATCTCACTCGAGAAAAAATGGGGAGCTTACGTAGGTAGTAGCACACAAGATGGCACTGCTTTTGAAACAACCGTCGGTGCAAAAATGGATATGCAAGCTATCTTCCTTGGTGATGACGATTCATTCCCATCACAATTTGGTTCACTTCGTGATCAAGGGAAGACGCTCGTCATTTTCTGGGAGCCACACAACATTTCATTAGATGCCATCATCGCCGGTGATGCTGATACCACTCTTAAAAAGTTCGCCGCCGATGCAAAAACGTACGGTGGGCCGGTTATCTTTACGCCATTTCATGAAATGAATGGTGACTGGGATTCATGGGGCGGTATGGTTGGTACTAACACACCCGCAAAGTTGATCAGCGCATGGAAACATGTTCATGGACTGTTTGCCGGAGCGACCAATGTTAAATTCGGTTGGGCAGTGAATAATGATTCGGTCCCTTCAACCCCTGCCAACAGCATTGGCGCGTATTACCCAGGTGATGCGTACGTCGACTACGTAGGCGTTGATGGGTTTAACTTTGGAGATCCATGGCAAAGTTTTGATAGCGTCTTTTCCTCAGCCTTTAAAATATTGAAGACCTACAAGAAACCAATTTACATCTTCTCCATGGCCAGTGCCGATGGACCTAAGAAAGCGGCCTGGATTACGGATGGTCTCACCGTGCAGCTGGCGAAGTACCCAGAAGTCGCCGGTTGGATTTGGTTCAACCAGAATAAAGAAAGAGACTGGCGGGTTTCTTCTGATGAAAACTCCTTGAAGGCCTTTCAGGAAGCCGTATCTAGGATGTAAGGCGTATCTAGCAAAGTCAGTAAAGGCGCCGCTATAATCCAGCAATGCGCCGCCTATCTTTATTCTTAGGTTTCGTCTTCAGTGTTGCGGTTCTGGGTTCCTCCAGTTCGCTCCATGCGCAGCGATCCGATGTGTATTACCCGCCTGTTCTTATCCGGACAGGGGAGGGGGATGTTTCCACTTCATCGTCTGAGCCTGAATTACCACGAGAAGAATTTTCATCACCCTCAGAAGAGCCAACCGGAGTAGAAGAAGTTCAAACATCATCACCAACAGAAGAAGAAATTCCGGAAAATGAACCATCAGGTATACCAGAGAAAGATGTGCCATTCAGACCTCTCCCAGAGGTAGTTAGTAGCTCTTCTTCATCAAAGTCATCAGTCACAGTACCGCCTCGCAGCTCTTCTTCTGCTGTGGCAACAACTTCAGCATCGAGCGCAGCATCTTCTGATGCGCCCGTGCGTGAAATTCCCACGAAAGAAATTATTCAATCGTCATCTTCGTCTACTTCCTCCAGTAGCTCCTCACTCAGCAGTACTTCTTCGAGTAGTAGTGGAGCAGCTTTAGGTATCTTTAACCCCGAAAATTTCCGACGAGAGAATTTTGGTTACACCATTCCCATTATCGATACTGAAAATATGGCTCAGCCGGAAGATTTGCCAATACCAATGCCGGTTGTGCTCTCCAATTTGTTCTATGCATTGCTCTTCACCATTGTGATGGCGCTCTCAGGAGTGATTTTGCAGTACCTATACCGCACAAATGAAGCGGAGCTCAGTCGCATTCTGCGACGGCTTCCTTTCCAGGCAGTACTGACAGCACTTTTGGTCTGGGTGTTTAGATTTTTCTTACCAGTTGCCTCCGCACAAGGTGTGGATTGGCAAAGTTCGGTGTCGATGTTCCATATTCCCGTGCTCGCGTTCACTTTTTTCATGGTGATAGGTGCATCAAACTATCTTTTCGATAATATTATTTCGGAAAAAGGTACGCGTGCGAATGCTGTGGTTGGTAAAGCAGTGTTTGGAAAGTTTTTTCAGCCAGATCCACGTGAAGTAAAGAGCCAAAAATGGTTGGTGCTCTTACTCATTGTTGTGTACGGACTTGCTGGTGCTTATATCAACCCTTCCTTCAGTCTTATTCCTGCCGCGCAGATTGGTATGACGGTTATCACCATTGCTGCAGTGCTTATTTCTGCATACACGAAAGATTCAATCTCATACCTTATGGCGCGCTTGTGGAAATACAGCCCGCTCTTCCGCGCAAACGTCTTCGGCTTATTCTTCGCCATTACCTGTGTGCTCTTAGGGCGGGCAATGGAGCTAAACCCAGGGTACATTTATGGCTTACCAATCAGCCTTTTCTTCATTCGTCTGGCCGATGAAAAGCAGGAGGGCATGCTGAACTTCTTCGGCATAGCGTGGATGCTTTTGATTGCCACAGCCATGTGGTTTTTAGCGCCACAGATGAAGGCGTATGAAGTACTCCATGACTTTTTCAATATCGTCTTCGTTATTCTCATCGAAGGGGCATTTTTAGAAATGTTGCCGCTTCCGTATCTCACGGGAGGGTCTGTGTACCAATGGAAACGTTTCGCATGGGCGGGGGGATTCACGATGATTGTGTTCCTGCTCTTCCAAACACTCTTCAATCCGCAAAGCACCATCATGCACTTGGCGAAGTCGCCACCCACACTTTCAGCGTTGATGATTCTCGGCTGCTATGCAGCCGGAGTATTCATCCTATGGGGATACCTGATGTGGAGACGGAGGCAGAATTAAGCACTTACTTCGTTTGCTTCTTCAGAAGTGCGCTTCTTTTTCTGCTGCTTATTTACAGCGATTGCCACACCTGCTGCAGCGGCCATGGAGGCAGTCAGCATGCTGATTCGATCATTCGTGTCTTCTGCACCGTACTCAGCAAACGCTGCTTCAATCTCTTCATGAGAAGGAATTTTTTCAGACTTTTCCTTATCGTGTTCCTCTTTTCCATGTTCTTCATGCGCCTTGTGCTTATGTGCATATTGCATTTCGCCTAAGTGAACACCTGTGTCGTTTACGTCGATCTCTAGCCAAGCAATTACTTCGCCGTCTTTATCTGTAAACTTTAACAAGTAGGAACCTACTGCCAAATCTGCAGGAATTTCTACAGTTCCGTCTTCATTAATCGTAAATACGCCATTTACCGGTTTGCCGTTTTGCTGAATCATAACGGTTGCATCCTCTGGAAGGTTCTCAGTCTGAATAACAATTTCCGTCTTGCCACTTTCTTCATCCTTTTCGACAGTGGCTTCAATAGAAGGATGTTCGCCCTCTTCATGGGCATGTGCTGGTTCATACAAATTATTTTCTTTGTGATCAGGATGAGCGTGCTCTTCATGTCCGTGAGCATGCTCGTGTGATGCATGCGGAAGATGATCATGACTCATGTGAGGATGCGACTCATGTTCGACGTGTTCTTCATGATGTTCGTGGTGTTCTTCATGTACTTCGGTGATCTCGCTGCCGTTCTCATCAAACTTCACAATAAAGGTAGCAAGAGGGTGATGAGAGGCGTCCTCAAGTTTTAAGCCGTAGGTTCCATACTTTGGTAATGGCACATCCACAACTCCATGGCCGTTGGCTTCCACAGCATTAATAACATGGTGGTTCTCTTCCAAAATAGCTTTCTGGACAGGTAAAGAACCGTACTCCACGTGCACGACTGCGGCGTTGCCTTTTTGTTCGATGCGTGCATGAATTCCGTGGCCCGGTTCAGTCTCTGTTGCATCATGTTCCTCACCTGATTCAGCCATAATAGCATCTACGGCACGTGAATCTAGTTGAGGAGTCTGGATAGCCTGTTGCAGAGCAGCATGTTGGCCTCGTTCAATAGTTCCAAGGGTGTGTTGCACCGGGGCAACTTCAACCGCCTCATATTTCACTGCCGAGGGGAGTTCTGGGTAGAGAGTCAGGTCATTGCCACTAAGCATGTCACGGCGTTCAAGTTGTTCAATTTGGAGTCGCTGAGGTGCCATAAAAGTACATAGAAAAAGTTAGGGCACTATGTACCAGTTTCTCTGTTCCAATTCAAGGCTCCTAGAGGTGATTTTTCCTTAGGCAACTGCCATCTTCCAGCAGCATGCTTGTTTACAGGCGGTGCAGTACTGCTCGCCGTGTTCGTGCGGTTCTCCGCTGGTGCATTTGGCGTCACAGCAGTCAGAACGAATCAGCGCGCTTCGCGCAGTTGTTAGTTTTCTTCGTTGGGCAGGAGTGATGTGTTTTTCACAATATTGCTTCCCCTTCGTCGCTACGCCGCATCCGCTGACGCTGCAGACTTCGTAATGTTTCTGAATACAAGGGGAGGGAAGAAGCACCAAACGGCTTACCGTGACAATACTCTTATTTACGCTCTATTACTACGACTTCGTCAAAGAAGTGGATTGCACATTATGTCGAGAAAATGTTGGCCAGGGATAGCTATAGTTGCGAAAGAGGGTTATACTAACTTGTCTTAAAAAACACTTTTATTTTTTCTACTCTACCTACATGACAAACGGTACGATCAAGACCAAGACCGAAAAAGGTTTCGGGTTTATTTCCGTCCAAGGTTCGGACGATGTCTTTTTTCACCACAGTGAGTGCAATGGCCAGTTCGAAAGTTTGGAGGTTGGCCAAAGCGTAAACTTTGAGATTGAACAGGGCGAAAAAGGCCCAAAGGCAAAGAATGTTGTTGCTGCATAATTAAGCAATTAAAATAACCTGTACGAGGCGAACGCCCGTACAGGTTTTTTTGTACCCAATTCATTTACTGGTCGTCTGTTGTGGTATCGGGCAACTGTCCTTCGATGTTCACGTCAATTGTGCCATCGTCGGCAGCGTTATTTGCCATTGGAAAGTATCCTAGTGCGTATAAGGCAACACCAAGAATTGCAACAATGGCGATGATCGCGACAATCAGCGTCATAGCCGAAGAGCTAGCGCCGGAGTCACGTTCTATTATGGTTGCCATAAAGAAAGGGAGAAAGAATAAAGGCTTATAGCAGTAGACTCCCGGAATCCTGTTTTATGACAAGATTTCCATTGATAACTCACAGTGAATAGGTTCTAAAATTCACCTTTAAATTATCTATTCTATGGAGATTTAACTCCGGATGGTTTTCAGGGCAGTCGACCAGGCTACTAATTGATCGAGCATTTTCTCTGCGTGAGCCTTGTGACCATCTAGTGCACTAAGACCGTCTTTATTAGTGGCGGTGTAAGTATCCCAGAAAATATGAACAGCCTGACGCACAGGAGCCATTTGTAATTCAACAGCCACTTCTCGCAATTGTTCCACACCACGACCGCCGCCAACACTACCCCAACTTACAAAGCCGACGGCTTTGTTATTCCATTCGGGGTACACGTAGTCGAGGGCATTCTTTAGAACAGCTGGGTAACCATGGTTATATTCTGGTGTCACCATGATGTAGCCGTCCGCTTCGCCAATCTTGCCAGCCCATTTTTTAGCAACAGCGTCGGAGTAATTGCCATTAATGCCGCTGGCACCCACAGGCTCGTTATAAAAAGGCATTGGGTAATCACGGAGATCTAATAACTCTACTTCAATGTCTGTACGCTGCTTCGCAATTTCATACATCCATTGCGCAGGCTTTTCACTAAAGCGGTTTGGTCGCGTACTGCCGATGATGATACTGATTTTTATAGGTTTACTCATTATGTGAATGGTATGGGAGTAGGTAGGTAGCGTCAAAAATTAACCGCGCATAAAAAAACGCGCCTTTCGGCGCGTCTTCGTAGTTGTTTTAAGACAACTTATGCTGCGCGAGATGCTGCAAAGCATTCGCGGCACAGAACAGGACGTTCGCCACTTGGCTTAAACGGTACCTGGCACTGTGCTCCGCATTGGCTGCAGACTGCATCGTGCATTTCACGTGGTCCATTACGCTGCGACTTGCGAGCGTTACGGCAGTTCTTGCAACGCTGTGGAGCGCTCAAGTCCTTGGTGGCGTAGAACTCTTGTTCGCCCTCCGTGAAAGTAAATACAGCACCGCAGTCGCGGCAGGTGATCTGCTGATCAGCCATGATAGAAAGAAGAGAAAGGATACAAATGACAGATTCCTTCTCTTCCGGTTTTCTCTTGTTTAGGGATACGACTCGTTATCGAAGGCTCCTGTACTTCCGGAAGAATAGCTTGACCGTATCCATTGTCAATGCGATATAACATTTTTAGATACGTGTATCCTGTCCGTAATGCTTCTTAATACCCTTATAGGGCTGGCCTTGGTTCTTTCGGTATTTCTTGCCGTAAGTCTCTTTGCATCCCTTTTAGTGGCAATTCAGTTCGTCCCCACACCTCTTAAAATGGTGGATGCCATGGTCACTGCGGCAGGCTTGAAAGCGGGGGACAAGGTGTATGACCTAGGAGCGGGGGATGGCCGGTTGCTCTTTCGTGCGGCTAAACGTCACCCAGGAATTCAGGCAATAGGTATCGAGTTTGTCCCATCAGTTTTGATGTGGGGGAAAATTCGATCCTTCTTTGGCCGACACCCGGTGAAGTTACGTTGGGGAGATTTGTTTCGTCACCAGTATCACGATGCCGATGTCGTCTTTTTGTATTTGTACCCGAATGTTCTTTCGAAATTAGAAAAAAAGTTCGATCAAGAATTAAAGAGAGGAACAAAAGTTATTTCTCATGCCTTCAAATTTCCAAATAAGACTCCAATGAAATCTGAGACAGTACAATTTGGTGAAAAGATGAAAACTTTTCATGTGTATGAGTGGTGAGACTTCTTCTGAAACCAAATTACGAAGGCAACGAGTAGAGCGTAGTATCCCAACAACGCAAAAAATCCAAATTGCGGCGTGTTGATAGACGCTAACGGAATTTTCGCCAACACAATCGTCACTTGAATGATCCATTCAAGAGCACCCCATCCCACATAAGCGATTAATTGTCCTAAGGGAAAAGAAACGAAGCTCACAACGGTTCCTAAAAATCCAAAAAGCATCGCGAGTGGTACAAATGGTCCCACCAATAAGTTTGCAAGTGGTGCAATCAACGACAAGCGTTGAAACAAAATGACAATCAGCGGCACGGCGGCCAGTTGTGCTGCGATTGTCATCTGCAGCGCTTCGCGAATACCCAATTTTTCTGGTGCCCAGGTAAACCAACGCTCGATGATAGGAGATAATTCCGTTAAACCGATGACTGCCAGGAACGAAAGTTGAAACCCAGCGTCGTACCACAAATACTTTGGATTCCACATCACCATGAATGCAGCCGTCCACAGCACAGCCAGTCGCACATGCGCTTGCCTGTTCACTTGTAACGCAAGCAGTCCCAATATCCCCATGATGGCTGCACGCACAACGGCGGCGCTGGCACCTACGAAGAGTGTGAATGCAATAATTGCAATCACTGCCGGTGCAAAGCGCCATTTGAGCGGCAGCCAGAAGAGGAAGGAAGTGATGACAGATATCACAATCGTAATGTTGTAACCCGAAATTGCGATGATGTGCGTGAGCCCCGTGATGTTGAAGGCCTGAAGCAAGTGATCAGAGATGCCTTTGCGAGAGCCAGTGAGCAGTCCGGCCATAAAGGACGAGTGTGGCTCGGGGTAGAGGCGATTAATTTGCGCTTCAAATGTCTCTTTCGTCTTGTACATCATCCTAAAAATAAAATTTCCATCGTTGTGCTCATCAATTTTTTCAAAGGAACCACTATACATCACGGCATAAATGTCATAGCGGCTTAAATATTTGTCGTACGAAAATTCTTCAATCATTCCGGGCTTCTCAAGCACTCCTCGCACACGTACACGGTCACCATATTCGTATTCTGGCCACGTGCGCCGATCCGTCGCGAGTAATCTGCCATGGATTGGGTAGTGAACAGAGCCTGATTGCGTCAGTTTGTTCACAGCAACGGTATATTTCGTCTGCATTGGTCGCCGATCTGGCTCTTCAGCAATGACACCTTCTATTGTTGTGAATTCATTTGTTGCAAATGTATCCGCCGTCATGGAATTGGAAACATGTGTGGTTGTACTCACAACAAATAGAGCGATAAATACACCAAGTGCGGTCGCAATTCCTACTGCAGCCCACGGCCGAATATTTCTTATGAATATAAATACTAAAAATAAGCTGAATAATCCTAGGACGAAGATCATCGCGACAAAATATTCTGATTGTTGATTCCATTTCAGCAAAAAAACTGTGCTAAGAAATGAAAAGAGAAAACAATAGGCGAGGCGAGAGGCTCTCATGCGTACATGATCTCTGTTTCATTTATGAATGAGTGGCTAAAGACTCCTTAAATATTCACATCACGGCTAATATGGCTTCATTGCACAGTCGATTGCGTTCTTATTTCGCTAAGAACGCTTTTGCTAGCGTAATCCATTCATCAACACTCAGGGTTTGTGGTCGACGCGTGGCTTCTATGCCGACTTCCTCCATTGTTTCCATTCCATTCGGTAGTGAACCAATGGTGTTTCGCAGCATTTTTCGCTTTTGACCGAAGCCGAGCTTTGTTAGTGCGAAAATTTGCTCGATGGTAGCTGCATCTGTCTTTGGTTGATCGAAACATTGCACATGCAACACCGCTGAATCTACTTTTGGGGGTGGCAAAAATGCTTCTGGCTTCACTAAGCGAATTAATTTTGCGGAACCGAAGAGTCCAACCAGCACTGTGAGCATGCCGGCATCCGTTGGATCACTAATTTTTTCAGCTACTTCACGCTGAATCAAAAGTGTCAGCGACGTTGGTTGTGTTTTTGACTCTAAAAAGGCGTGACGCAGTAGCGGTGACGTAATGTGATACGGAATGTTTGCGACAATCTTGTAATCATCCGTTGGAAAATCTGTATGGAGTGCATTTTTTTGAATCACTTCTAAATTTTTTGGGTTCTGTGTGAACTTGAGGAGGAGGGGAATCAATCGATCATCTAATTCAATGGCAGTAACGTGCTTTGCTCGACTCACAAGTTCTCGCGTAAGCACGCCAATGCCTGGACCGATTTCTACTACATGATCTGCGTTTGTAATCGTTGCGGCATCAACAATGGACTGAAGAACGTCGCCATCCACTAAAAAATGCTGACCGAGGTCAGTATTTAATTGAAGATGTTGGTTTGAGCAAAATTGCCCAATCTCGGTGCGAAGGTCCATGTAATGAGATATTGACATCCCGGGTTCCGGGTGTAAAGTACGGGCGAATGTTAGCTCGTAATAAGTTTTATGGCTTCTGGTTTACCACCACCCCCACGGGAAGGAGCTAGAGCCGTACGCTGACATTTGAACCTTTTACTCTCCCTTCCCGACCAAATCGGGATTTTTTTTATTTTCTTACTAACCATTATCATGAGTACCGTCGAAACAAATCAACCGGCAGTAGAAACAAATACAAATACACACGTGTTACCTGATATTCAGGGGATTAATGACCCGGTCATTCGTATGGGCATTCATGTCTTGTTCCAAAAGCATCAAGGGCAAGGTGTTGAAATTGTCACCGGACATCTCCATGCAAAAGATCGTCAGGTAAAAACTTTCATGAGTGAAGCAGAATTAGTTGATCATTTAGCAGCAGCAAAACCTGCACAACGAGAAATCATTGTTGCGAGCGTGCGACGTGTTGTGAATCAGGCAATGCAGTTACCGAATCCTACCGAATCTGCTGATGCCACGATAAAGGCAGACGCATCATTGCGTACTGTGGGAGGCTGGAGAAAAAGCATCTAATTATTTTTTTAAAAGCTAGCAGTCAGACTCGATTGCTAGCTTTTTTGTCAACGAATTTTCCTCATTGTGAGTAAGAAACAGGGTTAAAATGCGTCCTCATCTCACTATCATTTTCTCTCCATATAATGCGAAAGAATACCGCTATCCGTTGGCTTCTTTTTACAACACTGTTGCCACTCGCTGCTATCGCTCGAACCTACGATACCAGCGAACTCCCTTATTCCGATGCTCCTACTGATTTGCCCACGGCGGTTGCGGTCAGCGCATTGACTGATGCCGGCGTCGTCGAAGGAAATCCTGATGGAACATTTCGACCACAGAGTCTGCTCAATCGAGCAGAGTTCTTAAAAATTGTGATGGCGTTTCGATTGGATGGTATTCAACCGATTGATTTCAATTGTTTCCCCGATGTGAAAGCGAGTGCGTGGTACTCGGATCCTGTTTGCCGAGCTAAAGAGCTTCACATTGTCCGCGGAAATGCAGATGCAAATGTACCGGAATCACAATGGCTCTTTAAACCGGAGCGTTCGGTGAATTATGCGGAAGCACTCAAGATGCTCGCTGAAGCCTTTCAACATGATGTGTCTGAAGGAGAAGGTGATCAGTGGTATGTTCCATACTTCGATATAGCCAGAGAGAAGCAGCTGCTTTTACCGGGTGATATTTCAGCTGGTACGGCCCTCACCCGGGGACAAATGGCACAGCTCACGGTGCGTTTTATGGCTGAAAGTGAAAGTGAACTAGACGAGTATCTGGAAGCGATTGGAAGTAGTTTTTCCAGTTCTTCTTCCTCCTCTTCCACGTCGACCTCGTCTTCTAGCTCTTCTGCTTCCAGCGGATCTGGCACAACATCTTCTTCGTCTTCCTCATCCGTAGCAGCTATCGACCCACTACCTGCAGGAACTGTGCAGTCGAAGTTCATCATGGTTGGATCTGTTTCTCCCATTATGGGTGCCGCGAGCATGTTCAGTGAAGTGCAACCATTAGAAGTTACAAAAATCTACGTCCGCCTGACGCTACAAGCACAGTCCGTTGACTCTTTCTTGGTCTACGACGAAGACCGAAAACTGCTTGGGAGAGCCACGTTTGATCCGAATGGACCAAGTAATCGCCAGTACACACTCAATGTGCCTACCGGAGCACTTATTCTGCCCAAAGAAGGGACTCTGAAGTTCTACGTCCGTGCTGTTATTAAACAGAGTGATGCAGGTGGCGTTAGTGGCGAGGCTCTGCAGCTGGATAAGCTTGGTATAGAAGGCGTTGGTGTGTGGAGTGATGAAACGCAGACACAATTTTCGAGCGAGACATATCCTGCTTTCCAAACAGCTCGATCACTTCTGACCTCTGTTACCAATGGTGGACCCGTGGAAGACATCTTGATCACGGGTAATCAAATTCGCTTGGGATCCTTTAAGGTTACAGGCGAAAAAGGACCGGGCGGTACGACACTGGCTGTTACCGACCTGACTATTAGCATTGGTCAGAATGGCGGCATTACTCTTCAAAACGTGCGCGTCGGTGCTGATGGAACAAGCACCCGATCAAGTTGTTCAAATACAGGAACAGAAATTGAATGTGAAGATATTCCTGAAGACGTCGGTTCATTCGAAGATGGGCCTCGCACGTTGACTCTCTACGGAGACATCTCTTTGCCTGGCGGTTCTCAGAATGCCAGTCTCACACTGACCATTACCCAACCAGGGTATCCAGGTAGTTCGGGTGACTTAAAATGGACCGATGGCACAACCGAATTCTACTGGGCACCTGGTAGTGCTCCATTAGCGCGGTCCACCACCTATCGTCAGTAATTAGAGCGCTGTTAGAGGCGCGATACTCAAAGCAAATGTCTTACGCGTGCCGGAATCGAATGCGATTTCGGCAATGTCTCCCCGGCGCGCAATAATAGTGCCAGCGCCGAAGGTAGGGTGGTGAACACGAGAGCCTTCGCCAAAGGTTTCCTGGTTTACATCTTCGAAAGCGAGGTCTTGATTGAAGTCGATGTCTTTCACCTTCGCGCGGTCTTGTCGATATGGCTGAACGCCGCTTAGGGCTTTGCGTTGGCCAGAGCTGGAAGCCCAAGCGAAGGCACTCAAGACGTCATCACTACGCCGTTCCGTCACACTATCGGGTAGCTCACTTAAGAAACGGCTAGGGGCGTTAGCTTGTGATTCACCGAACAGCACGCGATTGCGTGCACACAACAATGTTAAGTGTGTTTTTGCGCGTGTCATGCCGACGTACATCAAACGACACTCTTCTTCGAGTTGGTCTTTGTCGAACATGGAGTTGCTGTGCGGAAAAATTCCTTCTTCACAGCCCACAATCATCACATGCTCAAATTCCAAGCCCTTACAAAGGTGCAATGTCATCAAGGTCAGGCCATCAGCACCATCTTGCATGGCATCTAGTTCAGAAACCAAGCTCACTTCTTCCAAAAAACTGGTCAGGGAGAGTTGGGGCTCCAGCGAATCGTACTTATGCATCACCGTTGTCAGTTCTTGAACGTTCTGCCAACGCTCTTCACCTTCTTCCGTGTCATCGCGCAGCCACTTATCCAGTCCAATCGCATCAATAATGCCTAGCGCTAAGTGCGAAACGACTTCTTCCTGCGATTTTTGCTGATATTTTTCAATCAGTTCACGGAATTGCACCAAACGATTCATCGTTGGTTCATTCAGATCTGGAATTTGTTCCAATTCAAGGAGCGTTCCCCAGAGGGTCAGACTTTTTGCACTGGCATAGGCTTGTAATTTACCAATCGTGGTGAGCCCTACCTTGCGCGAAGGCACATTGATGATCCTCAACAAGGATAATGTGTCGTTAGGATTCAGCAGCACATGCAAATAGGCGAGCACATCTTTAATTTCGCGGCGAGCGTAGAACTTTACGCCGCCAACAATGCGGTAGGGGATGCCAGCACGTAGACATGCTTCTTCAAAGAGACGCGACTGTGCGTTTGTGCGATACAAAATGACTTGGTCATGAAAGGGAATACCTTCACCTTTCTTCATCTCAGCATTGTGAATAGCTTCCGCAGCTTCTTTGCGTTCATCACTCACCTCATGCACTAAAATTTTTGGCCCCTCCTTTCGTTCGGTCCACATTTTCTTCTGAGGACGGTTTGGGTTCAACTCAATCACGCTATCTGCTGCAGTTAAGATTGGCTGTGTGGAGCGATAATTCCGTTCTAGCTTAATTTCCTTCGCATCAGGATATTCTTTTATAAATTCCATGATGTTGCGAATATCGGCGCCGCGAAAAGCGTAAATGCTTTGGTCCGGGTCGCCGATGACGCAGAGATTGCGATACTTTTGCGCGAGCAAAGATATAAATAAGTATTGAGCATGATTCGTATCCTGATACTCATCGACATGAAGGTACTGCCACGTCTCTTGGTACTTTTCTAGCACCTCCGGCTGTTCATGGAACAAGCGCACCGTCTCCAAAAGTAAGTCATCGAAGTCGAGCGCGTTCGCAGCACGCAGCGCGGACTGATATTGCGCGTAAATCTGGGCAATTTGATGCATGCGAGCGGTGTTCGCTTGCTCCGTGACCTCTTTCGGACTCAGTGCTTCCGACTTAAAGCGCCCGATGTAACTCAGTGCAGCTCTCGGTTTCATTTCTTTCTCATCAATGTTCATGTCTTTTAAGACTTCTTTCACTAAACGCTGTTGATCATCAGAGTCGTAGATGACGAAGCGACGATCACGACCCAACTTTTCAATGTCACGACGCAAAATGCGAGCACAAATACTGTGGAAGGTTCCCATCACAGGCATGCGTCCCGTTCCAAAGCTCCAGGGGTGTACATTTTCTGGCTCAACGATGTGCAACAAGTTCCGAACGCGCTCTTTCATGGAGCCAGCGGCCTTGTTGGTAAACGTAACCGCCAAAATTTGCCACGGTTGCACACCTTGATCCATTAAGTAAGCAATGCGGTGCGTCAGTGCGCGTGTTTTACCGCTCCCTGCGCCAGCAAGAATGAAGGTCGGTCCCTTGGTATGGAGCACGGCTTCTTTTTGTTCCTCATTTAAGCCACCGAAGATGGGGTCAACAACCGTCATGGATTTCTATTTTAGAAGTAAATAAAAGCCGCGTCTGTAGAAACTTACGACTTTACGTTTTCGAGTTCTGTTTTCGAGAGTCGAGGCTTGGGTGTGGTTAATTCAGCCAGCTTGGCACGTAGTAACTCTGGGTCCGCCCGTAGCTCCTTCTGTTCTGCATTATTGAGGTTCAGACTGCGGATTTTATCGGCCTTCAGAGCGGCTTCTTTGACCATGTCAGGGTCCAAAGTGCCACCGCGTTGCAGCGTCTTTATGCCTTCTTCAATGATCAAGTAATCAAACGCGTTGCGACTGGCGATGTGTGCTTGGAAGTGTGCAATCAAATCAATAATGTTTTCTCGTTCTTGTGGGTCCCAAGCTTCGGCAAATTCGTACGTCTCAATTTTTTTCAAGCAGGCAAGAATAGGAGCGAGCGCTTCGCGAGAAACAACATGGAAGGTAAACCCATCTTCATAGTACGACGTAGTTTTTAATTCAGAAATTGCTTCCGTCGGAACCACCAAGAAGATCATAGGATAGATTTTTTCGTGGCCCTTCACTTTTTTGGCAGTCGTCTTCACTGCATCGTTAATGTACGTCTGTAAACTCTTTGATTTTGACACTTTTGCATCAAAAATGACGTATTGATCTAAGAACTCAATCATGAAATCTGGCTTCAGGCTGCCATGAAATCCATCTGGCAAATTATTGTTACTGTAGGAAGTAAATTTCAATTGAGGTTGCTTACAAGTATTTGTTAAATACGAAACAACGTCTGTTTCGTGCTCATTCCAAATGCGATCACGTTCTGCTTCTAACTCTTGTTGTCTGGCTTCGTCTTCGCGACGAATGCGCATCTTCTCATCTTCAAAGCTTTGTTTCATCGCAATCGCGTCGGCCAACTTTTGATCATGCTCCTTCTTCGCGTTCATTTCACTCGTCTTGTACGACGTTAGCTCCTTATTAAGGAGGTCGCTCTTTTGTTGGAGTGCATCATTCTTTGCTTCTAATTTTTGGAGAGCGACGAATGATTCCTTTCCTTTGGCTTGTAGTTCGATAACGCGATTCTGTGCAGCTTTAAGGTCGGACTTTAACTCGTTGATTTTCTCTTCCTCCGAAGAAGCTTCGCGTACGTTCTTAATATAAAAGTAGACGGCAATGCCGCCAATCACCAAGCCGAGAATCGTACTGAATGCGTATTCCATACCGCTATGGTAGCAGAGAGTAGAGAAGGGGTGAACGTTTGTCCACTCCATTTTGAGCACATCTTGGATGCAGGATTATGAAGAAACTGAGCCATTCTCTTGCTATTTCAGCACTACAGCTTAAAATTCACCGGTCGCTCCCAGAATTTTTCTGGGAAAAGATACTCTCGGTGAAAGGGGTATCTCTTTCGATTTATTTCTCCCCATTCCATTTTTAGGTCACTCAAAGGAACAGCGACGAAAAATCTTATT
>CAZXUD010000009.1:0-17162 GCA_964643805.1 uncultured Candidatus Peribacteria bacterium
GGACATTCACTTTTAGGTGTCAAGTGAAGGAGTAATATTTCTGATATGGATAAATCGCAACTACCAGAGTTCTCGAATCCAGATTGGACACCGGCAAAACCATTTGCCGAATTGTTTGGAGGTGTTGAGGAGATGAGATACAACTTGTTACAAGTACTTAAAAATAGTGACCATCCCCTTGCTCAGGTAATTTACCAAAAGCCGGAACTATTCGATTCAGAAACATTCGCGAGTGCAACGCCCGGCATTGGCGTGGATGATGTGTTGCAGGCAAGGCTGACGCCATTGCAAGTAGAGACAATGATTGCACTTCTGCGTGAAAAGGATGAAGGAGCTGAAATAAAGCCGGATGGATCGGTCATGCCAGAAGAAGGTGAAGCGACCATCATGGCAGTTTTACACGCGCTCGATGAAATGGATGACTACATTAGTCAGGAAAGGCGTATCGCTGGTTAAGCGATCTCCGTGTTGAGCGCCTTCGCAATTTCCTCCGCCATATTTGCCGCGGCTTTTTGGGCAGCTTCTTTCCAATCTGCACCTTTGCTTGCGTAAATAATGCTGCGGGAAGAATTTACGATGGCACCTGTCCCATTTGGAACAAAACCGTATTTCACATCAGCCGCTGTTCCGCCTTGTGCGCCGTAACCGGGAATTAAGAGCGGACAGTGTGGCATCAACGTGCGTAAATATTTCATTTCTTCTGGGTACGTGGCACCAACCACTGCGCCCACGAGTGAAAAACTTGTTTCTGGTCCCAAATTTTGTGCGGCCCAACCTTCCACCAGTTGTGCCATGTGCTCGTGCACCACTTCCTCCCCTATCGGTAAGTCTTGTAACTCCGTGGAACTGGGGTTGCTGGTCTTCACCAGTACAAATATTCCTTTGTCGTTCTGCACGCATCGCTCGATAAATGGCAGCACCCCATCGGAACCGAGGTACGGTGAAACCGTCAGCGCATCAATCGGCGAAAGTTCGTGAAGGTATGCATCTGCATACGCTTCACACGTTGAGCCGATGTCATTGCGCTTACCGTCGGCGATTACAATCAAACCCTGCTCCTTGGCATAAGCACATGTCTCCCAAAACACTTTCATTCCTTCCCAACCGAGTAATTCGTAGTACGCCATCTGTGGTTTTACACAGGCAGCGACGTCTTTTACCGCATCAATAATGCCCTTCCCGAACTCCAATACGCCGGTGAAACTATGGTCTAAGCCCTCAGGCAGTTTGTCTGGATGTGGGTCTAAACCAACACAGACGGGCGATTTAGCCTTAGTTGCCTGTGTTAAAGCGTCACCGAAGTGCATTGGGCTGCATGCTACGGGAAACGCGCTTGCAGGGGAAGTGAGGAGGGGTATCCTTAGAAGCTATGCCGGGCCCATTCGAACGAATTGGCGGAAGGCAAAAAACCCATTTGGAAAAATGGTCTGAGCGACTAGGCCTGCTGAAGTACAATCCAAATCAACTTCTGCAGCGCACCAAAGCTATTGAAGACGTAGTTCGTGAAAATACCGCCTTACTTTTTTCAAGTGAAACGGGGTTTCGACGAAATTTGATAGAAATGTCTGACGGAGAATTGTTGGTGTGTATTTCTTCAACCATGGCGACAATGGAAAATTTAAGTGTGGCCTATACGGAAAAAATACCACCTCAGAATGGTGACAAGCCGATACACAAAAGACATGCAGTTAGTATTTTAATGAACAAAAATCCAAAATATTCTGAACATCGACTTACAGAAATTGAGGCACCAGGCTTAGAAGCAATGCGAGGAAAATCATTGGCACATCCTGACCAAATTCCAGTGGAGACACGTGAAAAAATGTGTCTCCTCTTACAAGACTTGCTTCATAAGACGCAGCAGGGAATCAAAACTCTCAAATAAACACCCTATTCAATACTTTGTCGGTATTGCAGCGCTTCTGCCACGTGCGCTGTTTCAATATCGTCACTGTCTGCAAGGTCTGCAATCGTGCGCGCAACCTTAATAGTGCGGTGGTACCCACGGGCCGAGAGGCCCATGCGGTTTACCGCTTGTTTAAGCAATGCATTTGAAGATTCATTCAGTGAGCAAAGGGTATCGATTTGCTTCACGCCCATTTCCTTATTGGTTCCAATGGTCATACCTGCAAATCTTTGTGCCTGTTTGAATCGTGCTGATGTCACGCGTTTCAAAATGGAGGCACTCGTTTCGCCTGATCGTTTTGTTCGTTGTAAATCTTCGATGAGAACTGGTTGAACATTCACGGTCAGGTCGATGCGGTCTAAGAGTGGGGCTGAAATTCGTTTGTGAATGCGTTGCGCGCTACTAGAACTAAACTGGGGCGGGTTCATTGCCGCCACCATAATGAAATCTGCCGGAAATGTGACGGAACCGTGTGCGCGAGTGATGGTAATTTGTCGATCCTCCAGTGGTTGGCGCAACACTTCCAATACCTGCGGCGGAAACTCAGCGATCTCATCTAAAAAAAGCACACCTTTGTGTGCCAGACTAATTTCTCCCGGACCCGGTATCTGTCCGCCGCCGACAATACTCACACCACTGGCGGTGTGGTGCACCAAGCGAAATGGTCGAACACTAATGAGCGGTTGGTCTTCCGGTAATACGTTCGCAACGGAATAGACCTGGGTTACTTCAATAGATTCTTCGCGGGTCAGGGCTGGCAAAATGCCGCTAAAAGCGCGTGCCAGCAGGGTTTTACCCGCGCCGGGTGCGCCGCTGAGAAGCACGTTGTGCCCCCCCTGCGGCCGCAATCTCCAAGGCGCGCTTGGCGTGCTCTTGCCCACGAATGTCGGCGAAATCGATGACATCACGCTGGGGTGTTCGCTGAGCACTGCTCGCTGGTGGTGTAATGGAGTTGGGTTTTTGTTGGCGAGTGAGAATAGAAATCAGTTCCTGCAGTGAAGACACGGCAATTATTTCTACATCTGGTATCAACGCTGCTTCAGGGCCGTTCACGGCGGGAACAACCAAACGTTTCACGCCTAAATTTCTGCATGCGATAGCAGCAGAGAGAACGCCACTGACATGGCGCAGACTTCCATCGAGCGCGAGCTCTCCTAAGAATGCTGTCTCTTTTAATTCTTCTTCCGGTATTACCACTTGCCCCGTCACGACTAAAATTCCCAGTGCCATACTAAGGTCATAGCGTGGTCCAACTTTGCGTAACGATGCGGGAGCAAGATTGATGGTCGTGGTCATGGCGTTTGGTAAGCGATAGCCGCTATTGCGCAGTGCCATATGCATTCGCTGCTTACTTTCTTGCACCGCCATGTCGCCCAAACCAACAATAAAAACCTTCGAATCGCCGCGTGTAGCGCCTACTTCTACGGTAATACGTTCACTCTTAAGCCCAATGGTGGCAAATGAGGTGAGCTGGGAGAGCATGGGAACGCATAGTGTACGGAAGTACACCTTGTGTCCATTCAATAGACTGGACGATCGTACACCCTGATTGGAAAATATGTTTATGTCGACGTTGGAAGTGGGACAGGCAGCCGAACAAGTAGCAGCGCGATACCTGCAATCATTTGGGTACCGGCTTCACGACTTTAATGTTCGCTTCAAACACGATGAAATCGACATTGTTATGTATGACGTAGAAGAGCGAACAGTTGTATTTGTAGAAGTAAAAGCCCGTACACAATTTGATGAAGTGTTTTCACCTGCGCACAATCTCACGCCTCGCAAGCGAGCGCGATTAGCGCGCGCGGCGCAAGCGTGGGTAGATCATTATGAATACGAAGGCTCATACCGCACTGATGCAGTGTTCATTGTTGGCGATGAAGTTGTTCAACACCTTAAAGATATTGGATCCAACTGGTAATTATGATGGATCCACAATCGCGGTTACTTTTTCTGTAGCGAATGCGACCTGTAACGGCCAACGCGCCGGATCAATGTTGCTCGCGAGCATTTCTTCAAACACGCGGACTTTCTTCTCCCCTTTTAACAGCAATAGCTGAGCCTTTGAGGCCATAATAACTAATGGAGAAACAGAGATGCGATCGCGAATTGCGAAGCGATCAGTCGTCGTATGAAGCACTAATACTTCGCCAAAGGCGATTTCTGGTACTGGTGGAAATAACGAAGCGGTGTGACCATCATCCCCCATTCCTAATACAACAAGATCCGCAGGGTTCTCAATGAAAAGATGGGTGAGACGCACCATGTAATCTGCAACACACTCCGTAATTTCTAAATTCGTTAATGGGAAACACAAATTTTCTTCCGGAATTCCGGCGTACTTTAAAAGTGTGTTCCGAAGGAGATATTGATTACTCTCTTTATCATCAGCCGACACATGGCGTTCATCTACAAGGAAAACGTAGACCTTGCTCCAATCAATGTCCGTGTTTTTCCCCAGTGCTTCATATACTGGTCCTGGTGTAGAACCACCCGAGAGACCAAGAATGCATTCATTTCGCTCTTCTATGGCGCGTTGAATGCGATCTGCCAGCCATTCAGCGGCTCTGGTTACAAAGTCTGGGCCAGTGGCTTCAATGTGTTCGTATTCCATGGTTATTAGAGATACAGCCAAGTAGTTTTCTCTTTTGCAATCCACTCGTCAGCCTCTTGAGGACCATTAGAACCTGCTTCGTATGTGTAGAGAGGCGTATCAGATTTACTCAAATGCGTTTGAACGGTGTCCACCAAGTTCCAAGCCGCTTCTACTTCTTCAAAGGTGAGGAACCACTGCTTTTTGCCGTGAATCGCCTCCAGGAATAACAAGCTGTGCTCCGGTAAGCAGTCACCGAAACAAACTAATGGATCATTCATCACCAGCGGACGGAACTGGGGTTCCGTTCCGCCTAATTTCGTTTGCAACGAGAGCCGCATGCCGGCTTCGCCTTGGAGAATAATATCTAGTCGATTGGGAGTACTACCCTGCCCCACAGGGTGTGGTTCCTGAAACACAATAGAAATGCGTGTCTCCTTCTTACTCAGTCGTTTTCCAGAGCGTAAATAGAACGGCACGTCCTTCCAGCGCGCTTCTTTCGAACGAAGACGGAGCGCGGCATACGTATTGGTACGAGATTTAGGATCAACGCCCTCTTCCTGGTGGTAGTCGCTGTATTGGCCCTGCAGAGCCACATCATTCATATCGTTCACTTTGGGTAAATGGATCATTCCTAGTGCATCTAAACGGCTCAAGCGGAATGATTCCTCCTCCTCATTTATGTGCATCGTCAGCAGTGACATCATCATCAGCAGATGCGACTGGAACATATCGCGGAAGGTTCCCGTGTGCTCAAAGTAACCAGCGCGTTGTTCAATGCCCGCTGATTCAAATGCAGAAAGTTCCACTTGGTGAATCAGTTTATTTTGGAAGAGATGTTCCAGAATTGGGTTCGCAAAGCGCAAATAGAAAATATTGCGTACCGCCTCCTTTCCTAAGTAGTGGTCCAATAAATAAATTTCATCTTCTGCAAAGCATTCGACTAATTGTTTCCGAATTTTCTGGAATGATGCCAAATCTCCTCCCACTGGTTTTTCTACAATCAGACGGAAAGGGATTTTTTTATCGTAAATGCCGCTTTGTGTGAGGTGCGTGGTGACACTGGAGAACACATTCGGCGGAATAGATAAGTACGCCAAGCGCACATTCTCATTCCAGCCTGTTTCTAAGGTGCCCAGTTTCTTTTCGAGCGCAGAGAAATCTTGCGTGTCGTCGTATTGACCCTGTTGGTAGTGCACATGTTGCAATAAGTCGCTCAAAATTTTCTCATTCACCTCCGGCATATCGGCTCGAATGGATTCTTCTACCAATTTGCGAAACGACGTGTCGTCTAATTCGCTACGAGCATAACCGACAATGGCGTATTCACTTGGCAAACGCTTTTTAAGGGCAAGCACATACAGCGAAGGGTAGATCTTATTCTGTGCTAAATGGCCGGATGCTCCAAAGAGAATGAAGCTGAAGGGCTTGGAAGCCGCAAGCATGAATTGCATTCTACTGCATTCACAGCCACACATGCACAAAGAAACTGTGTATCATATTCCTATGGGTTTGATCCGCTTACCGCAGGCTAAACGGTTCCAATACGCGCTCTCCCGCGCGGTCGCGCCCTTGCCAAAGGCATGGCGCCACGCGCTCGGCTCGGCGTATTTCCGCATGTTCGACGTGCCGCCACGTCCCATGCGCAATACGCCAGAAATGATTCAAGGTCTGCGTGACCTTATTACATTTCTCACAGCAGAGTTGGGTCGCACCATTCGCATGGTAGAAGTGGGCAGCTACGCCGGCGAGAGCACGGCGCTCTTCGCTACTGCATTTCATGAAGTAACGGCGGTGGATCCTTGGTGGGGCATGCCCCACGTGGAACGCGCCTTCGATCGAATTACAAAACCGTATCATGTTCGCAAAATAAAAGGGACAAGCGTGAGCGCCGCGCCAACTTTCGCTAATGGATCTCTGGATTTCGTGTACATCGATGCTGATCACTCCTACGAAAGTGTGAAAGAAGACATCGCAACGTGGTTACCTAAAATAAAAGCAGGCGGTTTTATTGGCGGACACGATTACACGCCGGAAGGCGAAGGGGTTATGCGTGCAGTGAACGAAGTGTTCCAAAAACCCGATATAACATTTCAGGATGGCAGTTGGTTGAAGCGAATAAACTGAGGCATATCCTTGATTCGGTACAAAATTCCGATATAAAGGTGTGCTTCCTATGGAAAAACTACTTTCTCTATTGGCAGAAAATCCGGTTGATAATGAACTCGCTGCAACCATCTTCAATCAAATTGCTGATAACCGTCGTGATACACGAGAGTTGATAACAATTTTGTTAACGAGACTCGCTGGAAAGGAATGGGGGTCATTGGAGGCCAACAGACAGATAGTCAGAGAGATTCGACAACTACTTATGAAGAATGGTCTGCAAGTTCGTACACACTCAACACCAGAGTCCGGAGATCTTTCCCATATTGAATACAGTGGTAACAAGCACGGTCTTTTCACGATAGTAAGTGCTGATCCAAAACTAAGGAATATTTATGCATCTCCGAAATTTCCATCACTGATTGCTGTTGAAAAAGATACAGAGCCATCTGCTTGATCCTTAGAGGTTAGTTTTGTAAGGTATCGCTACACCACCGCTCTATCCAGAGAGGCGCAGAGGGAACTGGCCCAGCGACGCGCCCCCCAACCATCCTCACAAAGGAAACGGTGGGACCTCCAGCCCCATACGGGGGAAGATAGCCTTAGTCTCGCTTCCACCTATACGGGGAGAGCGAACTTCTTCATATCCCCTTTCATCCCATGTCCTACCTATTCACGTCCGAGTCCGTTACCGAGGGTCACCCAGATAAAATCTGCGACCAAATCAGCGATGCAATCCTCGATGAAGCCCTACGACAAGATCCCAATGCACACGTTGCCTGCGAATGTTTAGCCACGACTGGCTTAGTGATTGTTGCTGGCGAAATGCGCACAAAAGGGTATGTAGATTTAGCCGGTATTACTCGCAATACGATTAAAGAAATTGGTTACAACGATGCTGCGTATGGTTTTGACCATCAGGCCTGTGCCGTGTTGGTGAGTATTGGTGAGCAAAGTGCGGATATTGCTCTTGGAGTCGATGAATCAACGAATAGTAACAAGGTGCAGGGTGCCGGAGACCAAGGCCTCATGTTCGGTTTCGCTTGTGATGAAACGCCAGAGCTCATGCCGCTACCAATTTCACTCGCTCATAAACTTACAAAGAAATTAGCAGAGGTGCGCAAAGCGAATGGGCTCAATTACTTACGACCAGATGGAAAGAGTCAGGTGACGGTGCAATACAGTGACGATGGAACACCTGAGCGCGTGCAATGTGTGGTTATTTCCACGCAGCATCGCGAAGATGTTTCGCACGAGCAGATCTGTGAGGACATCAAGAAGCATGTAATCGAACCAATCTGTGGTGATTACTTAGATGAAGATACTATTTACCACATTAATCCAACGGGCCGCTTCGTTATTGGCGGACCCCCAGGTGACTGTGGACTCACCGGTCGCAAAATCATCGTTGATACGTACGGCGGTTACGGCCGTCATGGTGGAGGAGCTTTCTCTGGCAAAGACCCAAGCAAAGTCGACCGCTCTGCGGCGTACGCTGCGCGCTGGGTTGCCAAGCACGTGGTAAAAGCCGGCCTCGCAAAGAAATGCGAAGTGCAAATTGCCTACGCCATTGGTGTTGCGGAGCCGGTGTCCATCTTGGTCAATACATTTGGCACTAGCACCGTTGATGAAACTGCATTGGCAGAAGCAGTTACCAAAACATTTGATCTCACACCTGCAGGCATTATTAAAGATCTGGATCTCCTTAAGCCTCAGTACAGACAACTCGCAGCGTATGGTCACATGGGACGCGAAGATTTAGATGTTAAATGGGAGGTCTGTGACCGGGTCGATGCCCTAAAGGCAGCTCTGTAGACATCTCAAGCATCGCAAAGGTGGCTTGCCATCAATCTCTTCATCCAAACGATGGACTTCACTGACGTCGTTGTTTGGATGAACGGGTAGGGAGCGGATACTGGGCGCATGACTGATACTCATGAAGCTCAGCTCGTTGCTCCTTTATCGCAAGTTGAAGTTCTCCTTGAGGCACTCAAACCATTAGGAAGAGCAGACTTACTCGAAGGACTTCCTACAAATGCTTCTGAAAAACAGATAATGGGAAGATTAGTGGAAGCTGGTGCTTCGTTAGCGGAAGGCAGCGGGCCTACGCGTGGGGAATTTGAAGTCTATGCAGTCGTCACTCCATTCCTGAGTCCAGAAGCAGCAAGTTATTTAAATGAGCGCATTGATACGCCGCTGTACGATGCAAGTGCACCTGGTCGCAAAGAAGCACTACAAGTTCGAGCCGAACATGGCGATATTGCCGCGCAAAAAACTTTAGAAAGAGAGGAAGCAGCGGCACGTCCCAAAATAATTGCATCGGAAATAACAACCCAAATAAGAGGTTGCTGCGAAGGACAGAACTTCTAATAATTACTTTAGAACTACTTTGATTTTGCGTGCGTCTTTAAAAGTAGTTTCAATTTGTTGTTTCACTACGTCAGGATCTTGTTGAAGAGTTCTTTTGATAACAATGCGAGTCGCATACGTATGTTGTTGCAATAATGCACCAAGCTCAAAAAGACTTTTGCAGTACGCAGTACCCTCTTCACTTTTTTCCGGTTCTTTATCCACCAAGTGGATCGCTTCTACGAGCGGGTTGGTATCTTCAATTGCGACCAAATCTTTTTGTTCATTAATAAATTTTATTAAAAGCTCATAAGGAATTCTACGAAACGTAGAGCCAGGCACTCTGAATCCTTTTAATTCCCCAGAATCAAACAATCTAATAACGGCTTGCTGTGAGATCTTCATTATTTTTGCAGCTTGCCCCGTAGTGAAGACGGCCTTTCTAGGAACCACAATCGGAACACGATAATCCTGCGGTTCGGGCTCTGGAATTTTTAACATAGGACAGCCAAAATTACGCCTTCTTCTGGGTTTGTCAATTAAAGTTAACAGCTAATAGCTGCTGATTTTGGTCCCTGGATAGTAATACTCCAGGATCTGCTCCCCTGTTTTGCCTTCGTTTGCCTGGGCTTCTGAGCCACAACCAGACATTCCGACGCCGTGACCGCGTAATTCCATGCCTTGGCACCATGGGTCAGGCTTTGAGGCGAAAACTTCGGCAAATGGGAAGTTCTTCCAGCCAGCTTCTTCTGGTGAGCGCGTGCGCCCATCATTCGAAGAGAAGTACGGTGGCTTAATAATGCTCCCGTCTTTCTTTAAGACTTTATTGGCGGTGTTGTTCACGGCCTTCAGCCAGTTCGGATGCTTCTCTTCGTAATTCAGTCCGCTGTATTTTTGGAAACGTGCTGGTGAATCATCGCCGTCGTATGGCATACCGGGGAACTTACGGTTGGCAGGTTGTATGTAGAAGGCCGCATATGTTCGCGCAGCGATGGCAAAGGCACGCTGCTTCTCGTAGGGCTCTGTATCCGGCTCCTCAGCGAGGCCATGTAAATAATCTTCGAGTGGTAATTCATTTATCAGCACTAATTGATTATCAACAATGCGACATTCCACAGTGCCGCGGAAACGGTTCAACGGGTTTGCCCAACTTTGAACAGTGAAAATATTATCCTTCGGTTGAATACGTACGACACCGGCGGCTATTTGTCGTGTGCCTTGCTCGGCAACGCATTTATCTGCGTCGTGACGCAGGCTGATAGAAGTTCTACTGAGAGCTACACCGTTAACCGCAGCACCGTCCGTAAATGTAATGGTGGCGGTAGGTTCAGCGTAACTTAAGCGAACGCGAATAGTAGGGCTCCTCGTGCTTACAGACGATGCGCTGGAAGAACGTGTGGAACGAGAACTGCTTCTGCTCGATGACGTTCGTGGAATCACGTCGATTTCTCGCCTCTCGCTGCTGCGTTGTTCGGTCGCACTTGTTCCTCGGCCACTCACCGTAAGTGTGTACTTAATGTTTCCTATGGTGAGCGTGTAGGTTCCAGCCTCGCGGGGGTATTGCAGCTTCATTCGGATCGAGGCGGTGCCATTGCGGCGAAGCGAATCTTGTAAAATTAATTCATTCCTCACGCGGACATCGTTACCGCCTAATTCTTGCCATACACCAATGGCACTATTGGAGCGGCTAACGGTCGCCACGCGACTACGACGAGGCACATTGGCGTTGCGTGCAAATACCAGCACGCTCAGCCGTGTTTGCTCGCCTGGTCTGCCGGTTAAATTGGTACTTCCAACGGCACTTACTTGAATATTTTGCGTACTGTTGTTGGTTGGGGGCTTTGTACCAGCAGGTGGTGGTGGAAATTTAATCGCTTTATCCACTAAGCCTTGTTTCACGTTGCTCCGTACTTGGCCAAGCGTTTCTGCTACGTAGTAACCCGGGCAATCTGTTGAGAGAAGGTCGCCGTGCCCCACAATAGGGTCGGTGGTTGTACCATGGAATTTCACTTGGCGATTCAGGTCTACCTTATAACGGCCAGAGAGGTCCTTTAAAAGCCACTGTAGCGCCTGCATTTGCGACTGAGGTGGCTGTTCCACATCAAAGTTACCCAAGAGAGCTACGCCAATGGTGCCTACATTGGCACAGTATGCGTGTCCGCCAACAATGTAATCACCGCCGGCACGTCCTTCGTAAATTTCACCCTTCTCATCAATTAAATAGTGGTACCCCACGTCGCCCCAACCGCGACTATTGGCATGGTACGCATAAAGAGCACGCACTCTTTCTACGGCAGGGCGTTCATCGGTATCAACTCTTTGAGCAGTGTGATGAACCACTAACAATTTTACCGATGGAGAATAATCCTGCTTCCAGCGGTAGGTGCGGCCCTGGCTGTCTTTGGTGGAAGTGTGTGCAATCGTGAATTCTTCTGGGTAGTTAAAAACATTCGTTTCACAATCTTTGGCCCGACCGCTCGGTGATTCCACCGTTGTTCCATTCGCCTCCGTCTCTTGGTCATCTACACGGGCTGGCTTTCCATTCACAAATAAGAACGAATCATCAGCTCCCCATTCAGCACGACTGAGAATACGTGGGCGGTTTAAGTTCGTTGTCGTAGCCGCTACTTCAAAGCGAACTGGTTCTTTAGATACTCTTAAAGGATGAAGATCGTATGTTTCCGTTAATCCACGGACGCGAATTGCAGAAACCGGTGCATCGAAAGTAATTAAATTAGATTCCAGAAGCTCGGGGTCCTGTTCGTTCTCTATTTCCAGTGGATACCAAGGCGACCAACCATTTTTCGTCTTACCACTGACAGATAAATCCATTTCATTGGTAGCAACACCCACACTTATCGCATCAATAGGTTCATCATAGGAATAGATAGCTGCATTTGGAGTCGCTACTAAATAACAAAGTCCAAGAATGGAGCTGCAAAAAATCGCCGGAGTGAGCAGGCGCCGAAACATTGCAGGCAGTATACGCAAAAAAATATTTAGCGTCCCTCTTTGAGTAACTTTTCATACGTGTCGGTCATCTTTTTTTGGCTAAATAGCTCCAGAGCGGCGGATTTTCCATATTGCGCAATCCGCTGATGCGTGGTGGGATCAGATAATGCAATTATGGCTCCAGCAAGGGCTGTGTGAGATTCACGCGGCACAATTAAAGCATCGTTCCCATCGTGCAAATATCCAGCGATTCCACAGGCGTCGGTCACAATGACTGGAACGCCAGTGGCCATTGCTTCAGCAGCAACGAGACCAAAGGGATCATGGGAGCGCGAAGGCAATACCAGCATGTCGATGGAATGATAAAACTCACGAAGATCGGTGACGTTTTCGTGCCAACGAATGCGACGGTTCAATTTAAGTTGCTCGATCACTGTCGCCACTTCATTTTGGTCACGTCCTTGCCCCACTAAGTGCAATTCATAGGCATCAGAAAGTTTTGCGAGTGCTGCAAGCAATACATCCACACCTTTATCGTGTGTGAGACGAGCCACACAACCAATGCGAATCAAAGTAGGATTCAGTTTTGACTGAGTTGTACTCTGAAACCACTGTTCATCAATCCCATTAGGTATGGCGGTGATGTTATTTTCATGCCAGCCCATATCTAAATACATCTTTTTACTCAAATCAGACACAACAATAGTCGTTACCTGCCGACTGAGGCGCCGCAAACGCAGCAACCATGGGTTGTGCGTCAGCCAGCGGCCGACGCGGTCGTGTTCTAACCAATACACAGAGAGGCCAAGGTCGAGAGCCGGCTGTGTTAACAATAATTTCTCGCTTAAGCTCAACATCACAATCGCGTTAAGGTTGGAATGAGCAGCGAGTACTTCCTGTAGTTGTTTCTTCATAGAAAATTGACGCCATAGAAAACTGAAAGCAAGCCATGAAGACACGGGAGGTGAACCAATGTCTAACGTAGTGGTTTGAATGCCGTCTTTTTTACTCAATTCCAAAAGCATGGGGCAACTGCCAAGGAATTGGACGGTATGCCCGCGCTCTTTAAGCCCATGCATGAGTGCGCTCGTCTGTGCCTCAGCGCCGCCATGAGCGCTTTCTAAAGGGAAGCGGGTGAAAAGGATGTTCACCTGCGTATCATAAACTAAAAAGGCTTACCCTTCTTTAGTTCGGTTATATATTTCAATCTCTTTCAGCCAAAATTCCGATAATTCTTTCGGGAATTTCTGGTGTTGAAGTTCCGAAAGGTCGGTCAGCTTGAATGTCCATGAGATGTATCGCTCAACTGGCCATTCTTTAAGAGCAGTGAAGGCTAAGTTGCCAGCAAGCTCTTCTTTAAAATTAAAATTTGGCTCCTTTGTATCCACAACTCTGAGGGCAGCTATAAAAACTAACTCACATATCCAGTTAATATTTTCTACCAAAAGGTCCGCTGGCTTATTGAGCCTTACGTACGTGCGGTCTTTCAGTTTTTTCAGGGCATCGTCGTATGATTCGCGATCAATGTCTCCCATTAGCGAGGCTTACGAGGATTTTTAGATTCGCGTTGTTCTTTCGAGATGCCTAACCGAGCCAGGATAATTTCCACCTCTTCAGATACATGGTGAACACCAGGAATGTCCTCACAGACTGCGCGCATATCTGCAGCAGTACTGTTCTGCATCTTCGATGGCGTAGATTGATCAAACTCAAATGAGAGTTGCCCCTTCTTTTTTTCAGGTGTGGGTGCTACAGGAGTAACGGGAATCTCCTTTGGCGTACGAGCAATAGGCCTCTTAGGAGGCTCGGGCAAACGGTCGCTAACAGGTAAAGAATAGTCGTGCATAACTAATATATTGTACAATATAATTAAATTATAGCAAGTGCTAGGCGGCTTCTATCAATTTCTGCCCATTCATGTACTTTTGAAGCACTTTAGGCACTTCTATCGATCCGTCTTTTTGCTGATACATCTCAATAATCGGGATCAAAATGCGAGGTGAGGCGATGCAGGTATTATTGAGGGTGTGGACGAATTTTTTGCCGTCCTTTGCATCATATTTAATGTTTAAGCGGCGAGCTTGGAAGTCGCCCAAGTAACTGCAGCTGTGTGTTTCACCATATGCATTGCGGCTTGGCATCCAGGTTTCAATATCTTGCATGAAAACTTTCCCCTTCCCCATGTCGCCGGTGCACACATCAATCACACGGTAAGGAAGTTCCAGCGCCTGCAAAATTTCTTCAGCATTCGTGCGAATTTCTTCAAATAATTTTAAAGCAGCATCTTGATCTGCCTCGCAGAGGACAACTTGCTCGACTTTCTCAAATTGATGAACGCGGTACAGGCCTTTGGTGTCCTTACCGTACGTTCCTGCTTCACGACGGAAGCAAGCACTGTAACCAGCGTAACGTTTTGGTAATGCTTCTTCCTTCAGCACCTCATCTTTGTGGTAACTACACACCGTTACTTCTGATGTTCCCACCAAATGTAGGTCATCTGGTTCAATCGGACTCTCTTTGCTTTGGCGGCCACCAACGGCGTAAATGTTGCTTTCATCCGCACCAGGGAAAAAGCCGGTGCCCATAAAAGATTCATAGGTAGCGAGCAGAGGTGGACTGAAAAGCGTCCAACCTTTCTCTACTAATGTATCCATTGTGTAGCGAAGAATCGCTTGGTGCAGCCGTGCGCCATCCCCTTTTAGGAAATAGCTGCGAGCGCCAGAAACTTTGGCGCCGCGCGGTAGATCAATAATATCCAGTGCTTCACCGAGAGCGACGTGGTCCTTTGGTTCAAATTTAAACGTTGGTTGGTCGCCCCAGCGGCGTACCTCCACGTTCTCTTTATCGTCTTTACCAACTGGAACGGAATCTAACGGAATGGCAGGCAACATGTATTGCAGCTCTTCCCATTCTCCTTGGATTTTTTTGAATGACTCATCTTGTTCCTTTAACGAGGTGCTCAACTTTTTCATTTCTGCGAGCGCAGATTCTTTTTCGTCACCCTTCATCGTTGGGATTTTTTTGCTGACGGCATTTTGCTCAGCGCGCATGTCATCAACTTTCTTTTGTAAGTCGCGACGTTGCTGATCTAGTTCCAAAAAGGCGTCGACATCAATGTTGATACGCTTGTCCTTCGCTGCCTTTTTATAAGCAGCTGGCCGCTGGCGAAGATCATCCAAGTCGATCATTGGTTCAGAGCATATCGGAAAAGTAGGGCGTATGCCTATCCACCAACTCAAGAATAATCCCCTTTTCTGGCACCTGCCCTAGGATCTAGCCATGCGAAGATGTACAATGACCTGACGCTTTCTTCCTACCGCCCGTGCCAGATTTTCAACTAGTTTCCAACTTTAAGCCAACCGGTGACCAGCCGAAGGCGATTGCCCAGTTGCTGGATGGTATTAAAGCCGGCGAACGTCACCAAACATTGCTCGGTGCCACGGGTACCGGCAAAACCTTTGCGATGGCGAACTTAGTGGCAGAAATTCAGCGCCCAACGTTGGTGATTGCACATAACAAAACGCTCGCTGCTCAGCTCTGTAGTGAGTTCCAAGGATTCTTCCCGAATAACGCTGTCTCCTACTTCGTTTCGTACTACGACTACTACCAACCAGAGGCATACCTACCCTCTAGCGACACCTACATTGAAAAAGATGCGAGCATCAATGAAGAAATTGCTAAGTATCGTCACTCAGCCACGTTCAATCTCTTAACACGGCGCGACGTACTCATCGTTGCCTCTGTTTCCTGCATTTACGGCTTGGGCGATGTAGATGACTACGAAGCGTTGGCGATTCACCTCAAGCGCGGTGATCCAGTACAGCGCGATAAACTGCTACGAAGACTCACCGATATTCAATACCGTCGCAGCGGAATGGATTTTAAACAAGGCATGGTGCACGTCTTGGGCGATACCATCGAAGTGTTCCCACCAGGTGGTGACACAGTTATCCGCATGGAAATGCCCTTTGATGAAATTGAAACCATTCAAGAGGTAGATAGTTTCACGGGTGAATTGATTAACGAACTGAACGAGATCCATATTTTCCCAGCGAGCCACAACGTGACGACGAAAGAAAAAATTGAACGGGCGTGCGATTTAATTTTGGCTGATCTCAACATTCGTGAAAAAGAATTATTGAAAGCAGGTGAACTTGCGAAGGCAGAACGCATTCGTCAACGCACCGAGTACGATATTGAAATGTTGAAAGAGACGGGTTACTGCACCGGTATCGAAAATTATGTTCGTTATCTCAACGATCAACCAGAAGGCACGCCGCCAAGTACACTCATTGATTACTTCCCAGAAGATTTCTTGGTCTTCATCGACGAGTCGCACATCACTATTCCGCAAATTGGCGGTATGTACGAAGGCAACCGTAACCGCAAGCAGACACTTATAGATTATGGCTTCCGTCTGCCAAGTTCTCATGATAACCGCCCGCTCCAGTTTGATGAATTTGAAGGTCGTGTGAAGCAAGCTGTCTATGTTTCCGCCACGCCAGGTAAGTATGAGTACGCTCACACCCCAAAAAATTGCATTGCCGAACAAATCATTCGTCCAACAGGATTATTAGATCCACCTGTGACGGTGAAACCCACGAAGAATCAAATCGATGATCTTACAGAAGAATTAAATACCACCATCAAGCGTGGTGAACGTGTGCTGATTACGACGCTCACGAAAAAAAGCGCGGAAGATCTCACGCAATATCTGCAAGATGCAGATTACAAAGTGCGCTACCTGCATAGCGATATCGAGACACTAGAACGTATCGATATTCTGCGGCAGTTGCGCCTTGGTGAAATCGACATCATCGTGGGTATCAACTTGCTCCGTGAAGGTTTGGACCTACCAGAAGTCAGCTTCATCGCCATTCTGGATGCCGATAAACAGGGGTTCCTGCGCTCACGTGATGCTCTGATACAAACCATCGGTCGCGCCGCGCGTAACTTACAGGGGCATGTAACACTCTACGCAGACAAAATGACAGATGCCATGGAAGCAGCCATCAGTGAAACCAATCGTCGTCGCAAGATACAGCAGGATTACAACGAGAAGCATGGCATTACGCCGAAGGGTATTGAAAAAGCCATTCATTACATCTATGAAGAGCAACGGAAGTTAGAACACCGACGCCCACGCCGTGACCACACTAAGATACCAAAAGACGAAAAGAAACGTCTGATGGTAGAACTGGAGGATCAAATGGCGATGGCGGCGGAAAACTTAGAATTCGAAAGAGCGGCGGATCT
>CAZXUD010000010.1:0-16989 GCA_964643805.1 uncultured Candidatus Peribacteria bacterium
TGTGTCAGGCATCGTCGCCTCCATTGATAAAAATTATCCGGAGGAAGTCTTTAACTTAGGGTGTGGTCGTAAAGAAGAGTTGATGGACTTCATCAGTATGATTGAAAAGGAATGCGGGAAAGATGGTGAGAAAGAATACTTACCAATGCAGCCCGGTGATGTGCGAGCCAGCCTTGCGGATATTGCGAAGGCAAAAGAAAAGCTAGGCTACGAGCCACAAACAACGATTTCAAAAGGAATTCCGAAGTTCGTGGAATGGTACCGTTCTTATCACAACCTATGAAAATTCTCGTAACCGGTTCCTCCGGCACTATTGGCACGCGTTTATGCGAAAAACTACTCGCAGCCGGTCATGACGTTGTTGGTGCAGACTGGGAAAAGTGTAAATGGATCGATGCGGTTGAAAAAATTCGGGTCGATATCGATTTACGAAATGAAAGTGCTTTTAAGAAACTCCCAAAAGATATTGAGATGATTGTTCACCTTGGTGCAAATGCACGCGTGTATGAGTTAGTCGAACATCCAGATCGTGCTCGCGATAACTTTCTCACGACGTTCAACGTTTTAGAATTCGCGCGGCAGAATCAAATAACGAAATTTATTTTTGCCTCTTCTCGTGAAGCGTACGGAAACGCAAATAAGGAGGAATACACCGAAGACATGGCACGCATTGAAAACTGTGAAAGTCCTTATACCGCTAGCAAAATCGGCGGCGAGGCCTTGGTTTGGTCTTACATGCGTTGCTATGGCGTAGATGCGGTTATCTTCCGCTTCTCTAACGTATACGGCATGTACGACGACTCTGTGCGTGTCGTGCCGCAATTCGTTCGCAAAGCTCGTGCTGGCGAAACACTCTTGGTCTACGGCGAAAAGAAGTGCCTCGACTTCACATACATCGACGATGTGGTCGACGGCATAACAGCAAGCATCGACCGATTCGATGCTGCAAAGAATGATGTTTACAACTTAGCCTATGGAGACGGCACGACGCTTATGTATGTAGCCACAGCCATTAAAGAATTAACAAACAGCTCTTCGAAAATTGAAGTTGGTGAATCCCGCACGGGCGAATTTATTAACTATGTTGCGAATGTGGATAAAGCAGAAAAAGTTTTGGGTTTCGACCCTAAGTACTCATTTGATCAGGGAATAAAGAAAACCGTCGAGTGGTATCTTCAAAATACGTAAATTGATTTAGCGGAACACAATTTTTTTGCGTGCTCCAAAATTCCAAATCAGCACAATAGGAATCGCCAGAATGTTCGCTGGCAATGGATGGAATCCGAATTTCTCTACAAAGAGATACAGAAGTATTTGGTTCCAGAGTAATCCCAGAGCAGAAACAATAAACACCAAGCCGAACTCTTTATGATGACTGCGCTTTCGTTCAAACACCCACAGTACGCTGGTTGTGTAGTTCCAAATTAGTGAAATGGAGAATGCGATGACATTCGCGATGAGGTAATGAATGTTTGCGTATTCAAGACAAAGCGTAAAAATAAACAAATGAAGCACGGTAGAGGAGCCTCCCACGAACAAATAACGGAAAAACTGTATATGGCTGCCTTTCGCTTGCCCCAAAATCCAATGTTTCATTGCGCGTAGCATAGCAGCCTCCCCGTGGAAGCAAGAGTCAGTTAGACTACAAGTATGAAACGGGAAACTATTGTTGACGCTTCGCTCGGCCTTGGAGTCGCTCTCTTGGTTACAATCCTGCTCAATTGGCCGTTATGGCAGGCAATTGTGGTAGATAACGAGCTGACGCACCCCGACGTTGTGGCCGAAAATGATGATGAATTGTACTACCTAGCCAGATTCCGCGAAGCAGCTGATGGACACCAAGGGTTAGGGCATCCATTCGCCTTTGAGCACCGCGACCAACGGTTCCCACTGGGGCACTTTCCTGAAACTATTGTCGGAAAAGTGATGCAAGTGACGGGACTGAATATTAAAACTATTTCCATCTTCTTAGATTTTGCTGCACCGCTCACCTTAGCGTTCATGCTATGGCTGTTTGTGAAACCAATGTTACAAAATCGTCGTTGGCGCATTGCATTAGTTCTCTCTGTTTTCTTTTTAGGAAACGCACTGCTTTGGAAACGTCCATGGAGTCCACAACTGACCTGGTTACTTTTCTTACCGTACATCGGGTTCCTCTTGAATAAGAACGCCGACACCGTACGGTTTCGTGCCGCACGTTCCACATTGATTGGCTTCATGTTCTATACGTACCCGTATCATTGGACGTACTGTTTAGTCGTAGAGATATTCACAATACTGACGGCTAGTACTGTGGATTGGAATTGGCGGAGCATTGCGAAACGAAAAGCGGCATCATTGTTGCCATTCATCCTCTTTGTTGGCGCTTGGCTCATTGCTTACAAAGACGTGCTGGCCACATCCGCGTATCAAGAAACGTTGGTTCGTCTTGGTCTTATCGCACGTCACTTACCCAGTGACCCACCTCTACAACTCATCGTGATCGCAGTTATTGGCGTGCTATGGTTCTATGAACACAAGCAAAAAGAGAAGTCGTGTTGGCCCCCAATTCTCACTACCTTACTTTTCGCAAATCTGGTTGTTCTCAATCAGCAATTGATAACAGGTAGAGAACTGGAATTCTCCAGTCACTACCGACCAATGATCATGCTAAGTATTTGGCTGACGGTACTGTGGTTGCTTCAGCAAATTTCTCAAAAGAGAAAAGGGTGGGAATGGCCTATTTGGGGCATATGTACGGCAGCCATAGTCGCCTTAAGTATTCAGCCACTACAACAGTCCTGGGCGCTCTTTGTACCCCCAACCCTTGAAGTACGAGAAGAAACTACTGCCTTGTTCACAGCTCTCAATGCACTGCCTGCAGAACAAGTAGTCGCGGTCCCTCTGGCTCATTCAGATAAACTGGCGGTATACACCAGTCACTATCCCCTATTCGCCGCACCATCGGGCATGCACATGCTGAGCGATGCGGAACTGATGCAGCGCGCTCAAGTTCATCAACAATTATTCCCGAATGACGAAGTGCAGCCGACTGCGGTTATTGGAAAAGCCCATATTAATGAGGCTTTGCGCGATCGCAGTGTCTGCATCATCAAAACAATTCTTGTTCTGAAAAAACCTGATTGCTCAACAGACATTCAACTTTCTACACGCTGGCAAGAATCTGAAAGTAGACCACCTCTAAATCAAACAGAACTGTTTGCCTCCTTACAAGCCTTGCATGTGTCTTATATTCTCACCAATCAATTACCAACAGTCCTCCAAGGCTCTGCTCAACGATTGGAACAGATTGGTGACCTTACACTGTATCAGTTAACGCTTGACCGGTGAGAGTCGGCGCACCAACGCGAATCGAATTCGTAAGACAGAAAGAAATGCTTCTTTAATTTCGTGCGAGGTGAGATTCGATATGCCGCGTCGTCGATTAACGAAGACGGTGGGCACTTCACCAATGCGCATTCCTTTTTTATGGAACTGATACGCAACTTCTGAGAGAACGACGTACCCCTTCGCATCAATCCGTTCCATATCAATGGCTTCAACAGCGGAGCGACGATAGACGCGGTAACCATTGGTGTAATCACTAATGGGGATTCCTAAAACAAGCCGTGCGTAGCGATTCGCCCATCGACTAAAGAATGTCCGTTTAAAGCCCCAATTGTGGATTTCACTACCCGGAAGATAGCGGGAGCCAAGGACCATGTCGTAATCCTTAATTTTCTCTAAGAAGCGACTGATTTCAGTCGGCTCATGTGAGAAGTCAGCGTCCATCTCAAACATAAGATCGTAACCATGCTCTAACCCATATTTGAAACCCATCAGAACCGCGGAACCCCGTCCGCCTTTTCCTTGTCGAACAATCAGTTGAATATGTTGGCCGTGCTTTGCCTGTGACTCTCGAACAGAGTCTGCTGTGCCATCTGGCGAGCCGTCATCCATCACGAGAACTGTTACATCAGGGTGTAATTCCAAAATCCGATCAATCAAGCGGCTGATATTCTCACGCTCGTTGAAGGTGGGAATGACGATGAGTGTCTTCTCTGGTTGCATTGCTCTATAGCCTACGCGTGCTTCTGCCACCAATCTACTGTCTTACTGAGTCCTTCATCGAGTGATGTCCAGGGAAATTCTTGTAAGCCGACTGGCAGGGGCGGCAATTCATGCCGTAGCGCGCCTTCGGGCTTCGATGTATCAAACTCAATATCTAAACCTGGCTGCACCAAGTCACATATTTGCGTAGCGAGGTCCTTAATTGCAATTTGTTCTGATGGATACAGGTAGGCGACATCCCCTGCATCACTATTTATGAGTTGAAACACTGCGGGAGCAATGTCTTCCACATACAAAAACGCGCGCTCTTGTTTGCCGCTGCCCCAAACCGTAATTTTTTCCTGAGCTTCCGCTGCGCGCACGATGAGCGCCGGAATAACGTTGCCATCCGCCGCAAAATAATCACGCGGACCATAGACGTTAACGGCGCGAGTGATGAGTAATGGCACACCTGAGGCTTTCCAAAGTGCTTCCGCACGTGCTTTGCCCAGGATGTAGCCATCCTTACATTCTGCCTCATTAAAGCCATTTGCCGGCACATTGGCGGAGCTAAAGAACACAACGGGTACTTCCGGATCCAATGCTCCAATCAGCGCCTTCGTCATTGCCACATTTGCCTCGGCAACTTCATCACGATGCTCATGGTGGTACGCAACATTCTTTCGATGTGATGCTAAATGAAACACAAAGTCGCAATTCGTCGTGAGCACTTTGCAAAAAGCAGGATCGGTCAGATCTCCAACCATTAATTCTATATTCTTATTTGTGATTTTCTTTTTACTACCCTCTCGAGACGAAATGCGAACCGTTGCGCCCAGTCTCGTGAGTGCTTCCACCATAAAACTACCAATAAACCCCGTGCCACCAGTCACCAACACGTGGCGTTCTTGCCAATTCATGAACTACGAAGGAAGTGTGACTCCCAACGCATTGGCATCCGCTTCCATCATGATTTTTGCTAATTCTTTGAGGCTCGTTTTCGCTTCCCAGCCAAATGTTTTCTTGGCTTTGCTCGCATCGCCAATCAATTCATCAACTTCAGAAGGGCGCTGATAGCGAGGATCAATTTTTACAATCTCCTTGCCTGTTTTCTTATCTTTATACACGGCATCATTCCCTTTGCCTGACTGTTCATATTCAAAACCGCAAATATCTAAGCATAACTCCAAAAATTCTCGGACAGTGGCGCTTTTGCCGGTGGCCAACACAAAGTCATCCGGCGTCTTTTCCTGCATCATCATCCACATGCCTTCCACGTATTCTTTTGCGTAACCCCAGTCACGGCGTGCTTCTAAGTTACCAAGGTAGAGCGCATCTTGTTGGCCAGCCAACATGCGCGCCAGTGTGTATGTAATTTTACGAGTGACGAAGTTCTCACCGCGGCGTGGTGATTCATGGTTAAAGAGAATGCCATTCACCGCAAACATGTTGTAACTCTCACGATAATTACGAGTGAGGTAGAACGAATAAGCTTTTGCGCAACCATACGGACTGCGTGGGTAAAAGGGTGTGTTCTCATTTTGCGGTGTCTCCAATACTTTTCCGTAGAGTTCACTGCTACTAGCTTGGTAGAACTTTGCAGGGAGCCCAGTTGTCCGTAGTGCCTCCAACATGCGTGCTGTGCCAATGCCAGTTACATCACCGGTGTATTCCGGCATATCGAAACTAACACCGACGTGGCTCATAGCTGCAAGGTTGTAGATCTCATCAGGCTTCACAGCCATCAACACGCGCAATAACGAATTGGAATCAGCTAGATCGCCGTAATGCAATTCTAATGGTGGGTGCTTTAAGTGCGGATCGGTGATTAAGTGCTCAATGCGTCCACGGTTGAACGTAGAAGCACGACGTACAAGCCCGTGTACTTCGTACTCTTTCTGTAGCAAAAGCTCTGCTAGATACGAACCATCTTGGCCGGTAATGCCGGTTATGAGCGCTTTCTTCATGGAGCTGAGAGGGTACTACAGGAGGCCTTTAGAAGCGAAAAATTGCCCGAAAACATCACGCATATACGTAAGGTGCTGAGCGTTAAACCCTTGGTGACAACCGATGTAGAAGCCATTCTCATTAATCCAAGTCGCATTGGGGTATTCGTCTTGTTGAATATGCATATCTTTATAAACCGGTTGGTTAATGAGTGGAACCATGTCTCTGGTTTCCACATTCCAATCTTCCAAGTGTTGGATAATTTCATTTTTTTTGAAGGGTGTCCCCTTCTTCAAAACGATTGGAAACATCATGAAAGCATGCTCTTGAATTTTTTTGTCGTACGTTGGCAGTTGTAACCACTGCTCATACGGTTTCAAAAATTCTTGGAGCTGCTCTGCATTTTTTTGACGCGCTGAAAGAATTTCTGAGAGTCGCTCCAGTTGTCCAACACCAATCGCTGCTTCCATTTCAGTGGCGCGGAAACTGTAGCCACGTCGTATGAAACGGAATCGACGCTTAATGACTTGTTCGAAGGTAGCGCCGTCGATGTCTTTGTCGTCATCAATACTGATGTACACGCCATCGCGACCATGATTGGCTAAACTGCGTAGAATCTCCGCATATTCCTTATTACTGGTCACCGCTAAGCCGCCCACACCTGTCACAACGAGGTGCGCGATGTATGTGGAGAAGCAGCTGATATCACTGAACGACCCCGTCTTTCTGCCTTTGTATCTCACTCCTAATGTTTCTGCGCTGTCCTCAATCATTTTCAAATTGTGTTTCTTCGCAATCACAATGATGGGATCCATATCGGCAACTAATCCAAACAAGTGCACCGGCATAATGGCACGGGTGCGCTTCGTAATTTTTGCTTCGATCAAAGCGGGGTCAATGTTGTAACTGATGGGATCGCAATCAACGAAGACGGGCGTGAGTCCGTGCTCAAGTACTACGTTGACCGTTGCTACGAACGTGAGTGCGGGCACGATGACTTCATCGCCATCACTCCATTGCTCTGTTTCTTTAAGACACGCGATGGCAATGCTCAGCGCACTGGTACCACTATTCACAAACACGGCGTATTTGCTGTCGTGTAACTCGGCAAATTCATTTTCGAAGCGGCGGCTGAAAGGACCGTACGAAAGCCGGTCGCTGTGCAGCACTTCGTTCACGTACGCGCGCTCGCGCTCACTTAGCCCAAGTGTACCCACCCCCAATTGTGTAGGAGATCGCTCCATAGGGCGAATTCTATAGGAACCAGCGACCAATGGCGACAAAGGACGAATAGTTCTTTCCTTGGGGATTCAAGCTGCTTACACTGCCCTTCACATGACCAAGCAGCCAGTTCTCTGCATCGTTGGTTTAGGATACGTTGGCTTACCTTTGGGATACGCCTTTGCCAAAGGCGGCCACCGCGTCTTGGGTTTTGATATAAATGCCAAACGGATTGAGGAACTCCAAGACGGTCGCGATTGGACGTTGGAATTAAGTGAGGAACAATTGAAGTCGGTAAAGATCGAATTCAGTAGTGATCCCGTCTCTATAAAAGAGGCTGACATTGTTATAGTGGCTGTGCCCACTCCGATAGATGACAATAACGAACCTGATTTAACAATTTTAGAATCTGCTACCGCCACGGTCGGTCAAAATTTAAAGACAGGAGCGATTGTTGTATTTGAATCGACGGTCTACCCCGGAACAACAGAAGAAATTTGTGGTCCAATCTTAGAAAAAGAATCGGGGATGAAGTGCGGTACCGATTTCACGTTGGGGTATTCACCGGAACGTATTAATCCGGGAGATAAGCAACACACTGTTGATAAAATTGTAAAAATTGTCGCGGGCCAAGATGAGCAAACACTTAAGACATTGAGTGACGTATATGGTTCCGTGATTACCGCAGGCATTCACCAAGCACCAAGTATTAAAGTCGCTGAGATGGCCAAAGCCATTGAGAACGCTCAACGAGATTTAAACATTGCCTTCGTCAACGAAATCGCTATGTTCTGCGACAAATTAGGCATTGGTACGAAAGATGTACTAGAAGCCGCTGGCACAAAATGGAATTTCCTTCGATTCACACCGGGTCTGGTTGGTGGTCACTGCATTGGTGTTGATCCTTACTATTTAGTAGCAAAAGCAAAAGAGCTTGGACTAAACACCAATGTTATTACTGCTGGTCGCAGTGTGAATGACGGCATGGCCGCCATCGTGGCGAACCAAATTTGTTCCGCACTCGGTTCTGCAAAAGGTAAGCGCGTGCTCGTACTGGGATTAACATTTAAAGAGAACGTTCCTGATACACGAAACAGTAAAGTGAAGGACGTTGTGAAAGGATTGGAGACAAATGGCTGCACAGTAGTTGTTCACGATCCCTTTTATTCAGCTGAACAAATTCAAAAAATGGGTTATACCCCCGGTGAATTCCCAGATGGTCCTTACGATGCGGTCGCCTTGTTAGTACCACACAAACAATATGTGGATGGTTCGCATGATGTTGTTTCCACAACGAAAGAAGGCGGCGTTGTTTACGACTTAAAATCTATTTTAAACCAGAACGATGTAGAAGCAGCGGGACGGAAGTACGCTGCTTTATAAATTTAGATAATCATCGTCCTTGGAGCGCAGCACCCAATCGGCAAATTTCTTCATATCTGAGGCATTTTGCAGCTCTTCCTTCGATCGAGTATGAATAACCACGTTGTGATCCAGACCGGTACCAACATCCTTGAGAGATGGCGGTGCAATATCGAAAGTGGTGAAGGGCAACAGTCGCAAATTAAACAAGGCATGCGCGTGGCGACGCGCCAAGCTTGTCTGTTCTGCTGTAAGTGCGGGGATATCTTGTATATGTTTCATCTTTTCCAAATATTCCTCCGCCGTTTCGGAATCATTGGTAAAACCAAGATGTGAGTAACGGCCAGTTCCAGCGGTGAAGGTTTGAATACCGAAGCACGGTGCTTCGATACCAATCGTTCCACGCACAGTGATGCAGTAATCGGTAATCGCAAAGAAGGAGTACGTACTGATGTCTATGTCTGGCGCGACAACTTGAATGTGTGGCGGCAATACGCCAATACGTTCATCGAGGGCTAATACATCACGCGGTTGGGCGTTGCTGCCCATCTGTTTCATTTTCCAAGTGTAATCAGGGTGTAGCTTGATGACCCAGTTCACTTGATCGTTTTCACACGCAGCTTTCACCGTTGCAATTAACCAATGCTCATAATCTTGAAAGAGGCTTGTACCATAAAAAAATGTTGCATCCCAAAGCACATGCGAAAAGACGACTGCCGTTTTCTTTTTAGGATCCAGATGGAGCTGTGCGCGGATTTCATCAGGAGTTTTTAAGTGTTTTCCTTCTAACAGGAACTTACGGTTAAACCACGTGCCCTTCTCGTAACTATCGTGGAGCTCCGCCATAAATGCATCTTCTTCTGGCTTAGGCCATGACAAAGACTGCACCTGTTGCCAGCTTTTTTGCGAAAGAGAGAAGGGGTGCATATCTTTGTTGCCCTTGTGGTAGCGCTTTAGTAGGAATGCGTCCTGCCGTTGTCCATGGTGGTGCTGGAGCGCATCAATCCCCCGTTTAATGGCACAACCAAAAATTTCGCCGAACGGTGTGTAACCTTTCTCGCGTGTGAGAACAGCGTCGATGTTGTAACGATCAAATATTAATTCTGCAACGCGTGCGCTTCGTATGGAATCTAGAAGCCCTTTGCGAATAGTGTTTTGCACAATGGGATCATCGAAACTAACACTTCCGTGCATTAAGTGACGTACCGCTGTGGAGAGCACAATTTTTCCAGTTTCAATCCCTTCTACTGTCAGTCCTAACAACGATTGAAAGGAGTTATGGGTCTTGAGTAAATTGTCCACCAGCACTTCGTCCTCGGAATGCGATACTTCTTTATAAAGGTCATCGTAGTAAATAAATTCGTGAATACCGAACGCATGAAAATATTTATTAGCCCAACGTGAATCATGATTGGTGAGAATAATGGGTTGGCCACCATAGAGCTGCATTGCTTTTCCCAGCATGCCTTCCATTTTTGCGCGGGGAACCCAATCCCAAAGGCTTAAAATAAGCACCCGCTTCCCTGTACCGGTACCACGCAGATATGAATGAGAGATTCTCAATTTCGCGTAATCCCAGGCAATGCGAAATTGACGCCGTAGACGCTTCGGATCAAGCAGAATCTTAAAGGCTGATACTACCTTTGGCATGGTTACTGGGAGAGAAGGTACTCAGCAAATGCCAAGTCAGCCGGTGTATCTATATCCACTGATTCGCGCGCTTCCATGTGGTACGGAAAGCATCGTGGTCCGTAGAACGCTTGATGTGTACGAAGGAAATTCGTCCGAACTATCAGAATAGCCGGACCATTCCGAGCGTAGAGCTTCTGCTTTTCTTGCCGACGAAGAATAGGCGTATCGGACAGCGGGATTAATTGTCCGTTACGGTCACTCATGAGCGAAGCCGGCGTGAATTGGTGTGGCACTTCCACCACACTCACTACCGTATTCGCTTCATTTTGTTCAAACAACGCACATGCCGCATCAATATGCTTTGCCATTCGGAGTGGAGAGGTTGGTTGCAACAACACAATTGCATCTGGTTGGTAATTATCCTGCGCTTTCAACGCATCCAACACATGATCAATTACGGGCATCATTGGTGTCGTATCTTTTGCAAGTGCAGCCGGCCGCATGAACGGCGCTTCGATGCCGTACTCTTTTACGGTTGCCGCTATTTGTTCGTCATCAGTACTCACCACAATGCGGCTGAGACTTTTTGCACCACGAGCTGCTTCGCAGGTATAGGCAATTAATGGCTTACCACCAAGTAAAGCGACGTTTTTGTGTGGAATCCCCTTCGATTTGCCGCGCGCCGGTATGATCGCTAAAAAATTCATGATTAGTAGGCGATTTGCTTTTGAATATTCAGTTCACAGGTAGCGAGAACATCTGCAATACGCACGCCTGCTTTACCATCGCCGTAGAGTGGATCGCCTTTGTAGCGACCATGCTCAACCTGCGTACGAACAGCATCTGCAATGGCAGATGCGTTGTAATCGACATCGATGATATTTTCTCCACGGTCTCGGCCAGCCTGACGCGTACCAATGTTGACTGCAGGCGTACCTAAGAAGTCCCCTTCACGAATGGCTGAGCTGGAGTTACCGATCAAACAAGCGGCATGCGCCATGAGTGGAATAAATACTTCCAGCGGAAGATTTTTAAAGAAGCGAATGTTGTCATGTTCGTTATGTTCGCGGAACTTACGAATGCCACGTGAGAGATCTTCGGACCCAGCATCAGCATTTGGCCAAAGCATAATGGTTGGCATATTCAATTCTTGAACTGCTTTGAGTGTTTCCTGAATCTGTTTCTCACCATCGCCGTATTCCGTAGTAACTGGATGCTGCGAAACAATCAGATACGGCTGCGTTAGATCGATCTGTCCACCAACCCCTTCCTTCTCTAACCAATCCTTTGAAGGTGGATTTGGGTGTTGAGCGGCAATTTCTGCAACGAGATCAATGCGAGGACATCCCACAACGTGCACTGTCTTCGGTTCTTCACCCATTTTAATGATGCGCTCTGCCGCTTTCTTATTAGCTGGAAAGTGAATGTGCGCCAATTTTGTAACAGCGTGGCGGATGCTTTCATCAATGGTGCCGCTCACCTCTCCACCCATAGTGTGAGCAAGTGGAATATTCATGTAGGCAGCAGCGATGGCTGTCGCCATGGTTTCAAATCTGTCACCAACGGTAATCACTACATCGGGCTTGAGACGGTCGAAGACAGTTGGCAGCTCCATGAGCCCTAGTCCGGTGGACTTAGCCATAGTGAGTGGCGTTTCGCCTTCTACCAGCATGCTGACACGTTCATCGACGGTGAATCCGTCACGTTCGACTAAGTCGACCACGTTGCCGTAGCGATCCAGCACAGCAGAGGCCCCTGCTACGACCTGGAGAGTAAGATCTTTGTGGGCTTTGATGGCACGCATGGCACTACGAATACTGCTGTAATTCGCGCGCGAGCCAATAAAAACACATACCTTGCGCATGCGCCGGAGTGTAGACCAGTTAGGAGCGTGGGAAAACCGAAACGCGCCCTAAATTGCTACCGTACGTCGAAGAAATTAGCGAGGATAAGGCGATTATCTTCCTTTAAAGCCGTACCGCGGTGTAAGCCGCGCAAGTCAGCAAGAATGAGGGTGCCGGCTTTACCTGTAAACGAGATCTCTTTAAAGCCATGCTTCTCCTTCAAACGCTCGGTTTCCTCAGCTGTAAAATAAGCTTCGGTGTGTCCTTTGTGATAGAAATCAAATTCTTTATCACGGCGCCATAACGCGCGACGCTGACTTCCCTTTACGTACGCCAGTGGTGCATTCGCTTCACCAACATCGGTGAGGTAGAGGAACGCTTTGAAGCGATGCTTCCAATCATCAAAGTGGTAATTATCTGCAATTGCCTCCTTGCCTGGTTCAGGTTTTAACTCCGCCATATGCTGATATGAAACTGTCTTAGGCCCAACGTACGCACGAGCAATATCAGCTATGAGTGGATTGTCAAAAAAGACATTGCAGCTACTTGCCTCTTTTTCTGGGTTCATAAGACGGTACACTCCATACTCTGAAAATCGTTCGAACTTACAAGATCCGGTGTATTGCCCATCCATTACTTTCTTCATGGTGGGCATTAATTCACTCGCGATGTTTTTAGCGGTTTCTGAATCAAGAAAATTTTCAATCACAACCACACCATCACGTACGAGTGTTTCGAGTTCTTTCTTGGCACTTGTGAGTGCAGGCGTTGTTTTGTAACCATGACGAACGTAATGCCACCACTGCACAATAGGAAAGGTGGTGCGGTTTTTGCCAAGAACTTGAATTGGGTGAAGTGAACCAAGTGCGCTCATGCAAGCAGGATAGTGATGTACGTAACACGTATCAACATATTGCGGTTTACTTCTTTTTGACAATGAAAAGCAGTCTTTGGCACCACAAGTGAACTACTGCTCTCTCAAGCTTGATCCAAAAACTGGCGGGCAGCAGATTCAACTGAGAATTAAAAAACTTCTTCGGCAACAGCCACTTTATAAAGAAGAGAACAATGGGAGAATCTAAACGATACGTTGCCAGTAATTCTACAGTAGGATTTTTTGCTAAAAATTCACGAAGATTTACAGGACTCGTCCGCATCGCTTGCCCTCTACAATCGGCGACGAATGTTGTCCGACCGTAATCAAAAATAACTGTTCCACCGGGTTTTGTTATTCTTATCATTTCAGAAATAATCTCTTCAGTTTGAGGCAGCGCGAATAATGTACGCATGCACATGGTCGTATCGTATGAATTATCAGGCTCCTCAATACCTTTCAGCAGATCCCCGCGTTTCACAGGTATTTGCGGAAAGTTTTTCTGCATGAATTCTAAAAAATCAGGCGAGTAGTCCATACCTTTGTACGAGCTAACTCCCGTAAATTCAGGAATGAATCGTCCCGTTGCAATCGAGCAATCAAAAAGGTTACCGCGGACGAATGGCTTTATGTATTGAACTTCAATCGTATGTCGCACGATATTCTGTTTGTTGCGAAATTTGTTCAAATAATGATTCACCACTCCATCGCGCACCCAGCTTTGCGTGTACGCATTGGCATCGCCCTTTGTTCCAAGTTGTTCGTGGGTCATTACGATGGTTGAGCTACGACAATCATACGGCGGGCTTTCTGTATGTCACAGTTATCCCAGAGTGAATCAAAGAGTTTGCGATACAAACCAAAAAGAAACTTACTTTTTATTTCGAAGAATCTATTGGCCATGAGTCCTTGTACAAACATCTGAAACGGCGACTTTTTGAAGTTTCCCTCCATTCGTTCAAGGCTAAAGCCAGCATCTCGGAGATATGATTCCATGCTCTCTTTGGTGAAGTGCTGATAGTGCGCTCGCGACATCTTATGTTCACGAACAGTAGGTGTGGTGATAATGAGGCGTCCATTTGGCTTCAGGATGCGACGAATACCTTGCAGTACGCTCACTACTTCTTCTGGTTTTATATGCTCAATTACTTCAATCATGGTTACCACATCAAAGGTGGCATCGGCGTACGGTGCCTTGCGAACATCTGCCACTGTGAATGTGGTTTGTGGATTGTAGACGCGTGCAAATTGCAACGCTTGGTCTGAGTAATCGAGACCTTCGATATTTACATCTTTGAGCAGTGCAATAAAACGCGCGTCGCCACAGCCCACATCTACTGCTCGCTGTGGATTGAGTGCACGCACAATTGCCTCTGCTCGTTTCATGTACGACATATACAGAACGCCCTGAACCGTCGTTCGATCCAAACTGTAGTGGTACGGAACTGCGTACTTCGCCTCTTGATGTTGGGGATTTCCCATAGTTTAGGTGCGCCAAATAATATCCTCTTCCTTTAATAAAGTATCGGCTTCAATATTTTTCGCAGTGGTGGAACCCACAACCATATCAAACTGAGCCGCCGGAATACCATTTCCCGGTTTCTTTATGCCAATCATATCAGCCGTGATAACCGTTCCTTTTGGAATGGCGGTAACGGACACAACACTCTTCTCAAAAATCAGTTTCATCTCCGTGAATTTCTCGGTGCTCGATTTATCGACAGGATTTTCGAGCATAGCGGTAATTGCGCGTATACCTTGCACCATATCTTTAAATTCAACTGGTTCGAGTGAGTGCTTCGCATCACTACCATACATAGAACGACTCAAAGCAAAGTGTTTTTCAATAACTGTTGCACCCAGAGCAACGGCCGCAAACGTCGCGTACGGAGTGAGCGTGTGATCCGATAATCCGACAGGTAACTTATATCGCTCAATCATTTCACTCATCACATTTAAACCAACAGCTTCCGGCGGGCATGGGTACTCGGAAGTACACTGTAATACCGTGATATTATTGTGAACCGCTTGAATGGTTTTTATGGCTTTATCAAGCTCTTCCCAGCTGCTCATGCCTGAGGAAATAATGACGGGCTTCTTAGTGGCAGCGACCACTTGAAGCATGGGCAGGTTGGTTACTTCCCCGGAAGGAATTTTGTACCGCTTCATACCGACCTCCTCTAAAAGTTCGACAGCTTCTATGCTGAAAGGCGAAGAGATGAATTCCACATTATTTTTTTCACAATGCGTTTTTATTTCTTTCCACTCCTCTACAGAGAAACCTGTGCGCTCAAAATATTGGTAACGAGGCTCGGCCTGAAAATATTTTGGCATTGGTGCATCTTTCAATGTTTCAGCCGCAGCAATGTGCGTCTGAAATTTTACAGCGTCAGTTCCGCACTCGGCAGCTGCTTCGATCAAACTCTTGGCCAAGTCCATTTTTCCATCATGGACAGAGCCAATTTCAGCAATGATGAAGACGGGTTTGCTCATGCGCGAATGAGATTATAGAGATGTGAGACAAAACGCTCAGTATTTTTGCCATCAAGCAGTGCCCACTGACGCCCGTGCATCCGCTGTTTTTCGCTTTCTGAAGCGTAAAAGTCTCCATCAGAGGTTAAGTGTTGTAGAAGTGGTACCAGCGCTGTTTTGTCCTGAATTACCGTAACGCCAGGCGCATTATTGTAGAGCGGATAATCGAACCCATAGAAGTCGACGACCACTGTCGGCTTATGAAGTGCAATCGCTTGCGCCACAGTACTGGAGAATGTTGCGACAAAAACATCACACATTGGCAATAATTCATAAATGCGTTGTGTCGCAATTTTTGCACCATATTTAGTAGCGAGTGACTGATATTTTTCTGGATCACTTTTGGGATGCAAACTGAGAACTACCGAAACATTGGCGAGTTTTGAAAACGTGCTGAAGAGAAATTCGATTTCTCTCCAATGGTCTTCCCACGACAACAACTTGTGCTCCGCCAGTTGCGGCACACTGCAGAGCAATATTTTATTGCCAGCGGGAATATTAAGTGACTCACGAACTGATGATGAGTTAGAGGAATTAATCGCCGTTGCAATTTGGTCCAGACCAGGCTTACCCGTCACAACCATTTTAGTTGCCGGCACGCCTTGGCTTATGAACATCTGTTTCGCTTGCTCACTTTCTACGCACATTAAGGACGCCTTCCCTCCCCCCAATGTCCAAGGCTTTGTTGGCATGAGACCAAGCATCGCATTCCATAAGGAGCGGAAGCCTGGTGCAAAGAGCAATCGATGACCCTGATGAACGTAGGACCATTGAGAGCGCAGCAATGCGACGAGAGCATTAACCGGAGAGAACATGCCATACGTAAACTTCCAACCCGGCTGGCGCAACCGAAAGGTTGCTGCCGCCTGGGGAAAACTTAAGGCAAAGGGGCAAATAACGCTCGGCACTCCTTGTTTATTCGCAGCCCACACGAACGCTGTCTCCCAACCCAGTTGGCGATCACTAATGAGAATAACGGCGGCGGCATTGGTTTGCTTTAAAACTTTGGCCGCTTGCTGACGACAAAGGAAATCCGACAAGCACTGCCGAAGGAATGCAGGACGACTGAATTGAAGATTTGGTTCTGGTAATTGGAATGATTGAAAACCCATCTGTTTCAATTGTGATGAAAGGATAGGTGCAGTTTTATTATTAAGGAGAAAGATTGGTTTGTGAGCACCATCCTGAAGAATTTTTTTTGCGATCGGCACCATTTCCAACAGGCCCGGCACCGTGTGCGGCAGAAAAAGAATTGATGATTGAGGTGTGGAACTCATGAGGCAAGCCGGGCGATCACACTGCAGATGCGATCAATATCTGCATCTTGAAGTGTTACTGCCGAAGGCAAACTAAGACCCTGATGCGCTAAACGTTCCGCAACGGTCAGGTTTTGTTTTGTATCGTAAATTGGCTGTTGATGCACCGGTGGGAAGAAAGCACGTGTATCGATGTTTTCTTTCTTGAGGGCTGCCATCAATTCATCGCGAGACATGCCGTAGGCTGATTCGTCGACGAGAACAGAGTAAAGCCAGTACAAGCTTTCGGCCC
>CAZXUD010000011.1:0-16929 GCA_964643805.1 uncultured Candidatus Peribacteria bacterium
AAGTCAGGAAGATCCAAAGCAGTTGCCTATTATTAGCTGGCCGCAACTCCTGGGGAAAGTGTAGGACTTTCTATACGGACTAGTTGCTCTTGAGGCCGACTTTTACGTACACTGCGCGGGTTCTTCCTCCATTCGTACATGCCTGATGATGATTTTATAACTGGTGATGATGATACTGGTGCTTCCGATGACCAAACCCTGGTCACCAAAGAAGGCTTAAAAAAGCTCAAGGATGAATTGGATCTTCTGAAGACCACACGTCGTCAGGAAGTTGCAAACCGCCTTAAAGAAGCTATCTCCTACGGAGATCTTTCCGAAAACTCTGAATACGAAGAAGCCAAGAACGAACAGGCATTCGTAGAGGGCAGAATTTTAGAACTAGAGCACAAAATCAAGAACGCAAAGATCATCGCTTCGAAGAAGGACATGTTCACGAAGACAAAGGAGATTGAAATCGGCTCTACCATCGACGTGGTCAACAAGTCAGATAACGACCAAGAGGAGTCGTACACCATTGTCGGCTCTACCGAAGCAGATCCGCTGGAGGGTAAAATTAGTAATGAATCCCCTATTGGAAAAGCACTCATCGGTCACAAGCGCGGTGACGTCATCAAAGTGCAAACTCCAGGCGGCACCTTAAATTACGAGATCACCAAAGTCGCGTAACGTATCAGAAAATATTTTGATGTTAGCGCTACCTTGAAAAACTGTGTCTATTTTAATTTGCAGAGGAAATCTTCTGCCATCCAATTTTGAGAGGATTCTTGGTGAATCAGAGAGCTTTCATCGTCGTGAATTTTCTTGGCGAGCCCTAGTTATCAAGAAAAAAATCACCCCATGATTTTCACTGTTTGAAAACTAGCTGCGACCATTGATGGACGGTTCTTTTATGGTGAAAACATGCTCTCACTATGGTTCGTCTTCACCAGCTTGTGTCACGAGCTTCGGTGACGGTTGACACCTTGTGAGCGCCTGAGAGATCGTACGTCCCTTTTTCTATTCGCACCCTTTTTCGCATCCATGAAAACGCATCTTCTCAAAATAAGTTTCGTTTGCGGCCTGGCTCTCATGGTCGGTCTGCCACTCACCGCCAGTGCTGCTGACGCCCCCCAAACTTCGCAAGTGCGTCAGGAAAGAAACTATGACAGACGAACCTTACAATCGCGGGCAAAGGTGCAATTGATGCTAGAAAATAAAGGCAAACGGTTCGTACCCGTTGCCGCTAAAGCGCCTGCCGTCACGAAAGCTACTGCCAAGACGCAAACAGGAACGCTTACTATTGAAAGAACCACTAAAAAGCGTTCAGATAAGCGCTTTGAATATCTCAGCAAACGCACTACTAGCTTTGACTGTCGGCTTACGTGTCGCGTTCGTGACCGTTACTACAAAGGTTCCGTCGTCACACAAGCCCGGCTAGTCGAGCGTCTTTCAAACCAGCAAGCGATTCCAAAAAAGAGAGTATCCGACATTCTTGGCGATGCTGAGTTCTGCGTTTCACTTTGGGGCAAAGGCTCTGTCCCCCGAGGTGTTGTCGTTACGTCTCATCAAAGTGGTCAACCAGGCGCTAATCCACCAAAACCTGGTCAGTCAGGCGGTGTTACCCCACCCAATGCTCCAGGATTGCCCGGTTCAGGAACCGGCTCACGTCTATCTATAAATGAAAAGCTCCGCATCCTCTGCAGTGTTCAACAGCGTCTGGATTTAACCAAAGAAGAAGACCGAAATACCGCTCGTGAAGTAGCACGTATTTACGCCCAACAAAGGCAAATGGATGCTGGCACCATTGAACGCGCCCTCTTAAATCCTGAACTATGTACGAATCCTTCGGCTTCTATGTTGGCTAGTTCTTCCTCCTCCACTGGTACTTCCACCGATTCAGATCTGACCGATGTTGATGGTTCACCGTTCGCTTCTCTACCAACGTTAATGAAAATTGTGGCCGGTCTCATTGTTCTCACGTTCTTAGTCTTACTCGCACTTCTTCTTCTCCCCAAAGTACAAGCCAAGCGACCAAAGTCGAACGGGAAGAAGACGTAAAGCTTGAGCCACGGACCGAAGGGACGTATCCTCCTGTCCGTGGCAAAACAGGCACCTCTGCCCGTGTCAGGCGTCAATATTCCTGAGGAGACTCGGAAGAAATTTCCGCAGCTCATTGAATTAATCGTGGCGTCGGAAAGTATGAACAATGAGGAGCGCCAATATTGGATCAATATCCTGCCCATTATGACGGCAGATCAGATTGCGAACTTGGCGTCTATTTTAGAGAACGAGAAGAAGCAACTGGCCGCCATTGATAAAAAGTACGCTGACCAAATGACGGATATTGGCAAACAGCAATCGATCAAGACAATGGAAAAAGACCGTCACACCCAACGAACCAAGCGCTCGGAACAAGAGAAGCACGCCATGCGAGAGGAAGAGGAAACAGCTGAAAGTATCTTGCAGCAAATTAACGACCTCTAGACGGCTCGCAGCAGGCCATTACCACTCTGTCTAAGAGGCAGGCAACTTCTTGGCCTTGCCCCGTTGTCATGCGGTAGCCGCCGGTTTTTAGGCCGATGTCATACATCACCACCATGTTTACCAGTGCTTCGACGCCTGGCTTTGTAAGCCTTTTTGCTAAGGGCAATAACGATTGCACCGTCATCGGCTTTACCCCAGCTTGCTTTGCAATAGTGGCCGCATTCGCGTTGGGGCTAGTTGCTAGCACCCCCGCGATAGGTGCCACATTGCTGAGCATCCACAGGAGGATGTTCCAGAGCCCTTGCTCGCTTTCGTCCCGCGCCTGATAGCGAAGGTACGGCAAGGCGGCTTTCCTATCGCCACGACCCAGTAAATCCATCAGGCCCCATACCTGTTGCTCGGCCGTGCTGGAGACAAGAATTTCAACATCTTTTTTAGCAATGGGTCGGCCTTCCGCAAAAAGCGCCAACTTCTGTATTTCGTTAGCTAACCGTTGCTGGTCATTGCCAATCCGCTTCAAAAGCTCAGCCTTGGCTGGCATTTGGAAAGTAGCCCCCTGTTCTTGCGCAAATCCATCAATCCAACGACCCAGGTTGGCTGGTGTCAAAGGTTCAAAGGTTTCCACGGTCGCCAACTTGAGAAGCGCCTTCGTCCCGCTTAAGCGGCGGTCAGGCGCCTCATCTACAAATAACACGATGACCGCTGGGTGAATGACGTTGGGGATAGACTCTATTTCTTCCTTCTCCCAACGTGGAACGCCCTGCACCACGACTAATCTTTTTTCAGCGATAAAAGGCGCAGCCGAAATCTCGTCCAAAAAGCGTCGGTAGGTTAACCCCTGGGCCTCCATCCGAGAGAGATTTTCCACCCCGTGCTTCTCTGCAAACTCCTTGAGCCACAGCGTGTATTTTTGACGAAGGGCGAAGCTGTTTTCGCCGGTAAAAAAGAAGATTTGTGGCACGAATTCAGGGTAGCAAACTGGGCGCATTCTGCGATAGGAGTTGATCTGTGAAATGTCGTGATACCAAATAATAATTAGAGTCCTAAGTCAATTCCCAGCGAATTGTGAGAATTCGACTTTTGCCCTATAATAAGACGATATGTTCACATACAAATTCTTACAACGCATCCGCAAATATGCGGGTATTTCTACCCTCGGAGCCGCCTCCATTGCGAGCTCTTTCTTCCTTGGTATTCAAAGTGTAGGGGAAGTACAACCATTCACACTCATCGAAGCTGGTACAGTTCTGGCTGGCGACATGAACGAAGATGGTTTCGTGAATGTAGAGGACGCCATCATTATTCTTGAAGTCTCCGAAGGCTACCAAGACGCAACTCCAGAGCAACTATTAGCTGACCCCAATGACGATGGTGTACTGACCGTCAGCGACGCTCTCCATATTTTGGACTTGGTTCGTAAACACTAAATTTATGAAACACACTGTTCAACAGCAAGGGCTCCTGACTATTGCAGCATTCGCTCTCCAGTTGTTTGTTCCTGCGACGGCACTCGCCGCCACTCAGGATGTTCAGCTGGTCTTACGTCCTCACTGTGAAGGAGGCTACGAAACTCCAGAAACAGCCGTCCTCTGCACAACCTTTGAAGTCCAAGATCCACAGACACTCAAAACACCTCCCCTCAAGGTAGGTGACGTTGTCGATATAGATGTAGTGGTCGATAACCCTTCGAGCCAACCCATTGATCATGTTCGCGTTTGGTTAAGCTACGACCCAAATGTATTAACGGGTTCTGGACTCACTATTAATGAAGTGCTTTTCCCAACGTTAACCCCAGGGGAAGCGGACATTGTCCCTACCGAAGGACTTATTAAAATTGATGCAAATGCGACTGCAGCGAGTCACTCGACGTCAAAGACTGTCTTCGTCGCTCGCATTCAATTTCGTGTCACAACGCCAGTGACGCCAGGAACAGCGCTTAGTTTCTACGATGTTCAACCAGGTGGCCACACGGTGGTTACTTCAGGCGAGACGGCTGATAATGTCTTACAAACAACTCCTCCGGGAGCCCTATTCGTAGCCATTTCTCAGGAACAAGCCAGTGCAAGTAGCACTTCCAGTGCTTCGACGAGTAGTGCCAGCAGTGCTTCAAGCACTAGCACCGCCTGTACGCAAGACAGTGAGTGTCCATCCACTATTTGTTACCAAAATTCCTGCCAAGCGGCTGGTTTTAAAATTCCGAACGGAGGCGCTTGTCGCACCAACGAGCAATGTGCAAACAACACGTGTGCCAATGGCATTTGTAGTCAAAACAATTCCTTACAACAGGTCTGTGTAACAGATGACCAATGTAATGGTGGTACATGCACCAACGGCACCTGCCAAACAACGAACGTGCCTTCCGACAATCACACTGCTTTTGAACTCCTCCAAATTCGTAACCTCCGTGTCACAACAGAAGGCAGCACAGTTTACAGCTCCTGGCAGGACTTACAGTCCTCACAGCTTAAAGCGTACAACGTGTATTACGGAACGACGTCTGGCCAATACATTCAACGCAAAACTATTCCTGCCGGCACTCCTAGTGTCACACTGCGCAATTTACCAACCGGTACTACCTATTACTTTGCTGTACGCGCGGTGAATAATGCAGATCAAGAGAGTGCCTTCAGCCAAGAGGTCTCGGTCGAAGTGGGCAATCCTAGTACATCGACTGCTCCCCTTTCCGCTTCTATGTTTACAGATGCACCAGGACAGAATCCGATTGGTAATTCTGGCAACGTGCCTGGAGAAACAGGACTCTCCTCTGTCTTCGCTGTTCTCGTCCTAATTTCTGCTCTCGCTGGAACATACATAGCGTTCCGCAGACAGAACGGACTTGTTCACACTACCGTCCACAATGGCTGATATTCATCCTCACTGGCAAACAACCGGTGATGAACGGCCAACGGCTGTGGGAACACCGACCGTGCGTGACATTGAGCCAAAGCACACGATTTCGCGGAAGCCAGCGGCTATTGCTGGCATTCTAGTGGTTGTGGCGCTAGGCGTTAGCTTTGTGCATGGAGTGAATACACTCTCGGGTCAATTGAGTGACGGTATTGTTGTAACGATTGGTGCAAGCGGTATGACACCTGCAACCGTCGACGTGTTGCCGGGCCAAAGCATTACGTGGACTAATGAAATGACCGTCCCCCACATTCTTCTTTCGGATTCACTGTGTGATAGCACTGATGATTGTTTGTACACTGATACGATGTTTGAAGGTGACTCCTACACATACACTGTACCCTTAGATATTGCCGGTGGGACCTATGCGTACCGCTCAGCAACCGATGCATCTATAACAGGAACGGTGAACGTTCTTTCTTCAACAGAACCTGAAACAACGGTGGACGATGAGACCCCTCTTGGAACAGAAACAGACACTTCTGATGCAGAAGTAGAAGCGCTCTTCGAAGAGTTAGAATCAGCTCCACCAACAGATGAAGAAGCTGTGACATTCACAACTCAGGAAACGGTAGCAGAAGAGACAATCACGCAAGCACCACCAGTTGCTCTACCTACTAACCCATACACAGTTAATTCTGGCAGTAGCAACAATGATTCTGGCTTACACAGTGGTGCACCATTGCAACCTGTCACTCAACACCGTCCTTTTACGCAACCACAAACAGGTCCGGGCGCTTGGCTCATTGCCATCGCAGGGCTGGTCGCATTCTGGTTCGTGAGTCGCAAGATTCAACCTGCAACATTGAACAAATAATTTATTCAGAGTCGTTCTTAGTTTTCTTCGTTTACGTAAATCCAGTAAGGCACATCAATCCATTGAGGCCAGTTTTCTGGTAACTCTGGAATTTGAATATTCTCGACTGACTCCTTCACTGGAGGAATAGCTGCATGGCTAGGATTCTTTTTCATGACACTCAACGGCACCGACGCTGCTTCAATCAAATTTATTTGTTCTACATACACAACGTCCATCTCACCAATCCAACTTGGCCAAACTGCTGGCAGTGGTGCTGCCTCCGCAAGGCTTGCAGAGAGGAAGAAGAGGAGACCGAGAACAAGACTGGTTGAAAGTCTTAAAGGGAGGGTCATAGATTTATAAGAAAGTGGGTTACTATACCCCCTTTCCTACAAAAGTCCAATATCCATTGCGAAAGGCCACCAGGTCAGAATTCCTGCAATTAAACCGACTGCTAATAGCTGATAGATACCATTAATCCAAAACAGCTGGGTTGGGCGCTTTTCCCAAGCAAGGCTGCCAAGTTCTTGTGGAACAATTAAACCAAGCCAAAAGACGACTGCAATAATCAGTGCTTCTTGGACCGTCTCAGGAGTAAAGGTATTCAATAATACGGCCATCACGTATGCCTGGAGCAGCATGGCAAAGAAACCAATCGTTAATGACTTGCCCATACCTTCAGCTTGCTTCTTTTTTTTGATGCCAACGAGCTTCATCCACTTGGTACCAAAGACAGGTTCCGAATACCAAACCCAACCGAGGACCATATTGGCAACGGCAGCCGCAAAAACAGCAACAACATTTACATCAGTGAAAACATTCATAACAAAAGGGAGAAGATACTGAGAGTATACAAAGCACTGCCCTAGTGAATGCAATTTGCAAAACACATGGAATGTAGTGACATTATTTGTAGAAGTTTCTCGCCAATCACTTTTAACTTCCGTACCATCTGCCCATGAGAAAATTTTTTGCGACGATTATCGGCCTTTTAGTACTCACCAGTTGTAGCGGTAGCGGTGGAAACATTACCGAGCTGCAAGTGACGACCGTGCCACCACAGGAGAAATTAGACGAGAGTTATGTCCGTGTAACGCACGACCTCTCCCCTTTCAAAGAATATCAATTCGCCATCGTCATCCCCCAAATGTGGGAGACGAGCGATACAAAAATTGAGTTACAGCCCAACCCCGATCAGCTGACTGAAATGGCTCATTTCCGTCCTTTTGATTCGGGTGAAGTTGATACGAATGCAGAGTTAGCGCTGTATGTTTTTAAGCCATCGACAGACATTGTCGTTGCTACGTGGCTGAAGGACTTTGTAACGCAGTATGTGGCAGACTACAAAATTGAGAGCGAGTTGGTCCGTAAGCCAGAAACATTGGACCTCATGGTGCGGTACAACTTTGAAGGGAATGAGTACGTGTCACGTTGGTATGCCTTCAAGAACAACGACCGTGTTGTTCTTATAGTCGGCAGTGCGAAATCAAAAGACTTTGAAAAATACGCCGAAGCCTTCTTCGTGGGGCAAGAATCGATTGAGTTTGTGAAGTAGGACTCTTACTGAAGTAGACCAAGCGCTCTTAATGTCGCTCGGAAGGGCTGTGATTTTTGTATTTCGTCTAAACTTCTCTGCGCATCTTCATCAGGCAATGGCTGCTGTAGGCGGACTCCAGTTGCAAATTCATTGCGTTGATTCTGTTGGTCCAAAGCCTTTTGAAGATCTGCTGAATCGCGCATAAACACATGTTAACAGAAATGATGGTGGGCCGGGCTGGACTCGAACCAGCGAAGGCGTAAGCCACCTGATTTACAGTCAGGCCCGTTTGACCGCTTCGGTACCGACCCACGTGACGGCAGTGTACTCAAAAGATCTAGCAGAAAGAAGAGCAGTCTTAGACATCTTTTACGGATCCATGACTCTTTAAAATGTCTCGAATTGTCTCTTCATAGATGCCAGATACATCGGAAAACTGAAGCGTTGCAGTGTTGTCCCTCTCTGAAAAAGAATGTCGGAGGTTTCTAAACCCAGCCACACCAAACAACTGAACCATTTGCGTCAGTTGTTCTTCCGAAATATTGTGAATTAAGGCGTCGGCAGACTTCGCTAATGTGTCGATATGTAACTCAATGGATTTTTCCATGGCCAGAGAGGATACGATTGATTCTGATTTCTTCAAGCCTCTACTTACCCCAACGCCAACGAGGCTTTTCCCCTGTTTTATAACAAATCCACAACAAAAGGACCGTGATTGAAATTACATACAAAGCGTAGGTGGTGAATATTAACTTTGTAGAATCCTCCATAACCTGCTGCATAAAAAGGACTTCTCCAATGACAAAGAGACCGATATAGCCAAACGTTACTGCCCATCCCTCCCATGTGACTGGATACCAACCCCAGCCGTATATCTTTGCCCTAAACCACAGAGGTCTCTTCATACAACTATAATACCTTCTGAAAAAAATATTAAAAAAGGGAGTCGCACGGTGCATTGTGCGACCCCCTAGATCAGCTGCTCGAGAGCAACCGAAGCTATTCGGATGACAAAGGAAGACCTTCCTCGAGGAGTTGTTCACCAACTTCAGCAAATGCCTGTTGCCAATCCAGGTGACAATGCATTGCCTTTGTGCCTTTTTCGCTAGTCTCATACACTGCCAAGAGGCGCGCTCTTAGCTGAGCCAGCTGTACTTGGTTCGTGATGAGCTCAACGAGAAAAGTCTCGGGCAAACTTGAAGCACCACTACTAATAAGCTCATTCGCTTCACGCTCGCAGAGGGGACGACATTTTTTTGCCTGCTCGATATGAATACGATCGAGTTCATCGATCAGCAGGTGGTACCGACTAATCGACAATATCGATTCCAACAGGAAGTTGACAATCGCCCCATGGGGAATAGGAAGTGGCCCTTTTTTGACTTGCCATTCACTTAACTGTCGCAACGATGCTTGCCATAATGGGCGCAGTTCACTCACGGAGTCCTCCTTTGATACGAAATAGCGATGCATTCCAACTCATCCAGACACCCATGTCAGGACTAGGAATGTAAAAAAGACTATACATACAATCTTGCTTCAAATCAACCGTTAAGCCACAAATTTTCAACGACCTATTCCCAGCGCATTGCTTCCATTGGACTGAGGTTTGCTGCTCTGCGCGCAGGATATAATCCAAAAATTAAACCCGTCCCCACAGCCATACCAACTGCCAAAATAATGGCACTCATCGGTAGAAAAAATTCGAACGAACCGAGCAATGCCTTTGCAATCAATGACAGTAAAAATCCAAAGGTAATAGCGACGATGATGCCGATCACTCCACCGATAACCGTTAAGACGACTGCCTCTAAGAGGAATTGCCATAAGATGTCTCTCTTGCGAGCGCCAACCGCTTTGCGCAGACCAATCTCTCTGGTTCTCTCTGTTACAGAAACCAACATGATGTTCATGATGCCGATGCCGCCGACGATAAGTGAGATACCGGCAATGAGCCCGAGAAAAATAGTGATACCGAGTGTTACCGATCCAATGACACTGGCAGCTTGCTCCACAGATCGTGCAATGAAATCATCTTTCTTCGGATCATTTTCCGGATTATCAATTTGATGACGCTGTCGTAGCACCGATTCAATATCCAACTGTGCCAGCTCGGTATCTACTATTGATTGAAGCGAAATGTAATCGATGTATCGGTCACGACCCATCATAGATTTTGCTACAGTGAGCGGAATGTACACGGGAGTATCCATACTTGCTGCGAGCGGCGAACCTAAGGATTTGAGAACACCAACCACCGTAAATTTACGTTCACCAACGGTGATGCGCTTTCCAATTGGATCTTCATTGGGAAATAAGTCTTCAGCTGCTTTCGAACCTAACACCGCAATATTACGGGCAGCATTCACATCGCCATCATCAAGCAGGCGGCCCTTGTCGGTTGTCATCGACCAATTTTCTAACAATTCTTTCGTCGTTCCGAATACGAATGGATTGAGATCTTTGTCGCCATAACTCACCGGCTGCGTTACGAAGATAACAGGCGCAACACTTGTGACCGTCGAAAGTCTGCTGAGCGCTTCGTAATCATCGAAGGTGATTGTCAGTGTTTCCTTTCCCATTTCCTGCAAACCCTTTGCATGAATTTCAAATACATTGCCGCCGAACTGGTCTAGCTGACTCAAGATGTAATTTTGAAAACTGGAACCGATGGAAATCATGAGTACGACGGAACCTACACCAATAATGACACCCAGCGCTGTCAGCAGCGAGCGTATCTTTTGTCGCTTCAGCCCGGTGAGGGAGGTGCCGATGAGATCAGAAGTTAACATAATTGATCAAATAAGTTATTCATATCTTAGGGCTTCCATTGGGGATAAACTGGCAGCCTTCTTTGCAGGATACACGCCGAATGCCAGCCCGACTCCCGCGGAAACTAGCAGGGCAACGACTACCGAACCCGGACTGATAGCAAAGAGGTAGCGGTCGAGGAAGGCATTCACAATAAGCGCAATTAAATATGCAAAACCGATGCCCCCAATAATCCCGATGGTGCCACCAAGCAGCGTGAGCGCCACGGATTCTGCCAAGAACTGCCTCAGGATGTCGCGCCGTCTGGCGCCGACTGCTTTGCGCAGACCGATCTCTCTCGTTCGCTCCGTGACTGACACTAACATAATGTTCATGATGCCAATGCCACCCACCACCAACGAAATGCCCGCAACCATCGTGATGAACATAGTGAGTCCCAGCGAAACTGCACCCAAGATATCTTGGGCTTGCTCTGCAGTGCGGACGAGGAAGTCATCATTCTCAGTTTTGTCTCCGGTAGTAGGCGGAACAATGCCGTGTCGCTGACGCAGAAGATTTTCCACGTCTTGCTGCGCCAATTGTAAGCTGGCAACGGCTTCGAATGTCACCATGTCTAAGTACGACTTACCGGTTAATTCTTCGCCAACTGAAAATGGAATGACAATGCGGTCATCGGCATTTTGGAAAAACTGAGTACCCAGTGGTTCTATCACTCCGATAACCGTAAATTTTCTACCCGCAAGATCAAAGCGTTTCCCAAGTGGTTCCTCGTTCACAAACAAATCTTTCACAATGTCCGTTCCAATGATAGCGACGGCTTGAGCTGACTGTTCGTCATTCGCATCGTGCGGACGACCCCGGTCGATATCCATATTTTGGTTGATGTAATACTCCGGTGTCGCTGCCACAATTGTGGGCGTCATTTTTTCACGACCATACTGCGCTTCACCCGGTACAAAGATAATCGAAGCAACACGCGCAATCGTGGTCAGTTTTTTCATCGCTTCGACGTCATCAAAACTAACGGCATCAAAGTCGGAACGCATGGAAGCCGCTCCACCTTCTGGCCCTTCATTACCAGGAAATACCACCATACTATTGGCTCCTAAAACACTGATTTGCCCCAGAATGACACCCTCCATGCTCTTCCCTACCCCCGTCATGAGCACAACAGACCCCACACCAATAATGATGCCAAGCATCGTCAGAAATGCGCGGCCTCTATTGACCGTCACTCCACGAATGGCCGTACGCAATAGATCACGCGGCAACATAATTATTTTTTGAGGTGACCCTCATCTTTCGCAATACGTCGTTTAAATTTATTGGAATCTGAAACAATCTTACCATCACTCAGTTGAATAATACGCTGCGCGTGTTCTGCAGTACTACGTTCATGCGTCACCAAAATAATGGTGTGTCCGTCTTCATGAAGTTTCTGCAATGCCTCCATTACTTGAATACCAGAATGTGAATCGAGGTTGCCCGTGGGCTCATCAGCGAAAATGACATCTGGCTCCGTGACCAGCGCTCGTGCTATGGCCACACGTTGCTTTTGACCACCGGAAAGCTGACTACTTAAGTAATTGGTTCTATCGGTTAACCCTACTGCGGCAATTGCTTTTTCCACCCGCTTTTTCCTTTCATTTGCTGGAATGGTTGGATGATACACAAGTGGCAAAAGTACGTTTTCAAAGACCGAGGTTCGTGGTAACAAGTTGAAAGCCTGGAACACAAAGCTCACGCGCGTAGCGCGGATCTTCGCCAGCGTATCGTCATCCATCTTCTGAGCAGCATCGCCTTGGAACAAGTAAGCACCACCCGTGAAGTTATCTAAGAATCCTAAGATGTGCATCAAGGTTGATTTTCCCGAACCCGACGGACCCATGATGGCAACGAACTCTCCACGGTTGATGGTGAGATCTATATTAAAGAGCACCGGAGTCTCTAATTCTTCATTGAAGTAAGACTTCGAGAGGTTCTTTACCTCGATGAGCGGTGCAACGGTCTTGCTCATTCCTTAATGAGAACAATGACTTGTTCCCCTTCACGGACGCCCTTAATGACTTCTACATCACCTCCCTGACCCTCCATACCAAGCGTAACGGAGCGCTCTTCCATGGTTCCATCTTCTTTCAAAATACGAACCGTACCGGACCCAGATACTTCGTTCAGCACAGCTCGACCCGGGATAATGATGACATCTTTACGTGAGTCTGTGAATATCTCAGCATCACCCGTCATACCGATGCGCAGCTGCGTTGCATCACCGAGGAAGTCGAGCTTCACACGGTACTTGGAAACACCATCAACATCAGTCGACGTTGGATTTAATTCACTCACAGTGAGAAGGAAATCTTCGCCAGGGAATGCATCTAATTCAATGGAGCCAGTCTGAGTGACTTGTACACGTGGTACATCAATTTCCGCCACGTACATTTCCACTCGATAAGGGGAAGATCCGAGCATCGCGATGGCGGATTCGGATTCGAATGAGGTGGAGAGCAACTCCCCTTCTTTCAAGTTAACCTTCGTAACTGTGCCATCAATTGGCGCACGGATGATAGTGTCTTCGTAGCGATCACGAGCACGCTGTAATTGAGCGTAGTACTGATTCAAACGGGCGCGCGCGGCGTCGATATCTGTTTGGCGACTACCCGCTCGTTGGAGCGCTAAGTTTGCTTCTTCAATCCTCAGTGATGTTTCGTACGTCAGAATATCGGCCGTTGCTTTATCGCGGCTGCCTTCCGCACTTATCACAGCCGATTCTTCGGCACGAATGCGCGTATCAAAGTTTGCAGAAGCATCTCGTAAACTCTTCAAGGAACTATCGATAGCACTAACAGCCGACTGAATCTTCGTGAGCTGCGCCGCAATGGCGGTTTTGTTGTCCTCACGATCTGTAATAGAAAAGGTCGACGTCACCGGTAAGCCAGATACAGCCGAATACAACTGATTAATAAAGCTGGATGTTTGGCTTATGCCAGCGCGCGCTTTATCCAGTGCTGCGAGTGCGGAAGCATAGTCTGTAATACTTGGGATCGCCGCTTGGGTTTGGCTAATAGCTGTCTCTGCTTGCAATTGTTGCTGCTGGAGAGAGCGGTACGCTTCGATGTTGTGCTTCGCAAACGCATCAGAGACATCCACATTTTCCAGTACATCGGACATGGCTTGCACCGAAGTATTTGCAGTCGAAAGATTCGACGACACATCGCTACCAGCACTTGCGACGTAGCCACTCAAGCTGACAGCAGCCTCAGCGCGCAACGCTTCGAGTTGGCGCTCCGATTGTTTCACATCTTCCTCCGATTTCTTTTGCGTTTCTTGGGCGGCCTTTAATGCAGCACGCTTGTTTTGCACCGACGCTTCGGTAATAGCAATTTCTTCTGGGCGTGTACCTTCTAACAGCTTATTAAGATCAGCCTGTGCCGAGGCAACTTGTGCGGAAGCGGAATTAACATCCGCTTGTAAACCACTGGCGCGGATTCTGGCTAAAATTTGTCGAGCTTTCACTTCGTCGCCTTCTTGAACGAGAACTTGATCAATAATTCCTGTAATGGGAAATTGAAGTTTTAAATCACGTTCAGAAATGACTGTCCCAACCGCTTCCACCGTCTGTTGTAAGTCACCTTGGCGAGCGAGTTCGGTTAAATACTCTGGAGCTTTTGGTTGGCTAAAAGCCACCACAGCGAAGACAACGAGCAAAGCACCAAGCCCCACCCCCACACTCGTTTTAGGACGACGTTTTACGAAAGCCCACGTGCGACCGGGGAAGGTCTTTATTTGCCTTAGGAAAGCGGTAAATCTATTCATTGAACGTACACTTGATTATATATCAGACCCCATTTCTATGCAATCCTCAAATTGCCTTTTAATGTGAACATAGCTTCACGAATTACTTCCTGAACCGGACGAAGTTCAATACCGCGAGATCGCAATTTTTCACCAGAAAGAATGCAATTGCTGCGACCCGTCTTCGCCACTTCTTTCAGCGCCTTTACATCGAGGGATTCAAATTGATGATTCGGGTCCACCAGCTCACGGTAGAGCGTCATGATTTCAAACGGAGAGATACTACCTGGATTCACAATATTAAAGGTGCCCGTCGCCTTCTCTTCTATAAGTTGTTTTGCTGCCGCGAGAAAATCTGGAACGTAGGTCAGTGAATTCTGCTCGATGAGCACGCGGCTGTACTTCCGAATTTTCGTAATCAAATTACGATCATCCGTCGTTCCATCGAACGGCATGCGCAACCGTAAGTTGAGTAAGGGAAATTCTTTCAAAATTTGGTCGGACCAAATTTTGGTGCGTGAATAAAAACTCCCAAAGTAATTTGGTTTGTCTTCTTCGGTGAATCCCCTGCCTCCGTTATCACCTTCGTAAATACAACCAGAACCAAAGTGCACCCAATAAATTCCTCGCTGACCGCACTCTTCTAAAAGCACTAACGGACCCGTAACATTCGCGTGCAGAGTTTCCAGTTTATGATCTTCACACCAATCGATGTTCGGTCGACCGGTTTTACCGGCAGCATTAATAACCACCTCAGGCTTATGCGTGTCTAATTCTGCGGCAACTGCAGCCGGATCAGCAATATCCACCGTTGAGGCAATCGCACCAGGATACGCCGATAGAAACAACCGCCCTAAATAACCACGGGATCCAAAAACAAGAACTTTCACCCACCTATACTACAAGGCAGAGGCGAGATTGTCAGTCAGGTAACCTGAAAAAATGGGCATGTACACCCGCCGCAGTTGACGTACAATAGTAGTGATGCCACGCAGACGACGTACCACAAAAAAGCGTACGAGAACTTCTCGAAAGAAACGCGCTGCTCCCCGCTTGGAACTCAAGCGGTCTACGCAGCGACAAATCAGCGGCATTGCGCAAATCTGTGTGGGCGTCTTGCTGTTCTTAGTTCTTAAAGGTGATGCCGGCACTGTTGGTGGAACCTTGAGCCAAGGCTTACGATTTTTCTTTGGCCAATGGAGCTGGATGTTCCCTGTGTTCCTCCTTATAAGTGGCCTGGTCCACTGCTTTGCGCCTTCGACTTCATTTGAAATTAAGCGTTCCACAGGCTTGGTGCTTTGTTTCCTCGCCTTCATGGGATTAATGCACATCGGTGCACCGCTTGAAGAACTCGGTGGTAATCGTGATGCATACGCCGGCGCGATCGGTTTCTTAATGAGCGTTCCCTTTGTACTGTTCGCCAGTAAGGCGGTGGGTTACACCGTACTCTCTGCTTTAATGATTGGCGGTTTGGTCATTTCCTTTGAACCAGACCTCGGAGCCCTTGCAAAAACACTGAGTGATTTGTGGGCTCCATCAACTCCCTCCTCTTCTCGCAAATCCACCGTGACCCGCATTCAACCAAAATTAGAAGTCGAGGATGAGGCGGAAGAAGAGGAAGAGGAATTGGATCCTGTCGAAGATGATCGCGAAGCACCTGAACTCAACATTGTTCGTCCGGTATTCGCTCAACAGGTAGCACGCGAAGCGGCAAAGAAAGAGATGAAGAAGCCAGTATCCAAGGACACATTGGAAATGAAGGATACGCGCTATGAAGAATGGACTTTCCCAGGGTTCGATCTCTTGGACGAGGAACACAGTGAACTGACCGTTGATGATGAAGAATTGAAGTCACAGGCTCGTTTGATTGAGCAGAAGCTTGGTGAATTCGGTATTGATGTCACCATGCGCGATGCGCACCCTGGTCCAACTGTTACGCAATTTACGCTCCAGCCTTCGGAAGGCGTGAAGATCAGCAAGATCGGAGCTTTGAAAGACGACCTTGCCTTAGCGCTGGCTGCGAAAAGTCTTCGCATTGAAGCGCCAATCCCAGGCAAATCATTGGTGGGTATAGAAATGCCAAACCGTGAACGCACCACGGTGCACCTCCGTGAAATTCTGGAAAGCCCTCAGTTCACGCAGAGTGAATCATCACTCACCCTCCCTCTCGGGCGCGATGTTTCCGGTGAGGCTGTAATTGCTGGATTGGTGGACATGCCGCACTTACTTATCGCCGGTGCCACCGGTTCTGGTAAGTCCGTCTGTATGAACACGATTCTCACGGCACTCCTCTTCCAGAATGCACCGCACGAACTTAAATTTATTTTGATCGATCCGAAGCGCGTTGAGTTGTTCGTCTACGACAACATTCCTCACCTGCTCACGCCGGTGATTGCTGAATCTGAAAAAGCCCTGCAAGCGCTCCGCTGGGCAGTGGCAGAAATGGGTCGACGTTTGCACCGCTTCTCCGATGTTGGTGCGCGTAACATTGAAGAATTTAATGAGAAGCAAACCGAGGAAGATGATCGCTTGCCTCGCATTGTTATCGTCATCGACGAGTTGGCAGACTTGATGATGCGCCAATACCGACGCGACACAGAAACCATGGTTGCACGTATTGCGCAAATGGCTCGTGCCGTCGGCATGCACTTAATTATTG
>CAZXUD010000012.1:0-16865 GCA_964643805.1 uncultured Candidatus Peribacteria bacterium
TGTAATATGCGAACGGCACTGTTACCACGATGTCTTACGGCGAACATTCTTACTGATTGCAACTCAAGCACTAATCCTTTTAGTGGTATGCATAACGTCCTCATCAAAACATCACTCGGCAATATCTTGGTTCAATTAGATGGTGACGCTGCACCGAAGACGGTAGAAAACTTCCTTACGCATGTGCAGAACGGTTACTACAATAACCTCAAGTTCCACCGTGTGATTCCTGAATTTATGATTCAAGGCGGCGACCCCGAAGGAAACGGCACCGGGGGTGTAAGTATTTGGGGTGAAGATTTTGCTGATGAAATCAGCGCTAAGAGTTATGGATTAGACAAAACAATGTTGAAAGATGTGACAGATGAAGAGTTACCAGCTGAAATGCAAAACATGACTGTGGAAGATTATTACAAAGCTCAAGGGTACGTTTTTGACAACAAACTGGATTCACTCCCTATGGAACGTGGTGCCCTCGCGATGGCAAACCGTGGTGCTAATACGAACGGTAGCCAGTTCTTTATTATTCAACGAGCAGATGGCACGCCTTGGTTAAATGGTAAACACACCGTCTTCGGCAAAGTGGTCGAGGGTATGGACATTGTTGATAGAATCGCCAATACGCCCCGCGATGATAGCGACAACCCAACGACACCAGTGACCTACACGATGGAGATAGTGAAATAAGCGCTAAATTCTCATGTGAATTTGCGCTAAGCTTTTTTCGTGCGCACTCGTTTCGCCCCCTCCCCTACCGGTTTTCTGCATGTCGGCGGTTTACGAACCGCGCTCTATGCATATTTGGTTGCAAAACAGTCGAAGGGGAAATTTTTAGTCCGCATTGAAGACACGGACCAAGAGAGAAGTGTGCCCAGAGCTATCGAAAATATTTTAACCACGCTTCATTGGGCTGGCTTAGAACCAGATGAAGGTGTGTTACTAGATAATGGAGTAGCGGCACAACAAGGCGCCCATGGACCATACATTCAATCAGAGCGATTGGAGTTATATAAAAAGTATGCCGATCAACTTATTGCATCTGGTCATGCATATTACGCATTTGATACGAAAGATGATATTGAAAGGATGCGACAGGAACTACAACAGGCCGGAGTGCCTGCTCCTAAGTACGATTCTTCTGTTCGTATGAAGATGAAGAACTCTCACACACTTCCCAAAGAGGAGGTAGAAGCAAAGCTGAAGAGTGGTGAGCCCTACGTCATTCGCTTAAAGGTTGAACAACATGCGCCTGTGACGTGGGATGATGCTATTCGTGGCAAGACAACCTTCAGTGCCAGTGAAGTGGATGACCAAGTGCTCTTGAAGAGCGACGGGTTCCCCACGTATCACTTGGCACACGTGGTCGATGACCATTTAATGGAAATTGATGTGGTGATTCGTGGCGAAGAATGGCTGAGCTCTACTCCAAAGCACCTGTTGCTATTTAAGGCTTTAGATTGGCCTATTCCTCAATACGCGCATGTACCGCTTTTGCTTAATAAGGACAAAAGTAAGCTGAGTAAGCGCCAAGGTGACGTGGCTGTAGAGGATTATATCGCGAAAGGTTACTTACCAGAAGTTCTCCTCAATTTCTTAGCGTTGCTCGGGTGGAACCCTGGCACAACGCAGGAAATTTTTTCACTGCCAGAATTAGTTGATGCCTTTTCGCTGGATCGGGTACAAAAAGCGGGCGCAATTTTCGATACCGAGAAACTCGATTGGCTCCAGGGCCAGTGGATGCGTAAATTTTCAGTGGAAGAATTTAGCGCACGCATTCAGCCATTGGTTTCTAAAGAGTTTCCTGATGCAACCAAAGATAAAGACTTCGCAACGAAGGCAGCTTTGATACAACAGCGCATTCAATACTTTCATGAAGCTCCAGAAATGATGAGCTACTTCTACAGCACGCCAACTGCGACCATGGAATTGATCGCAAATCCAAAACAGAAGGTGACAGTGGAGCAGGTTCCTGAGATTGTAGAAGCGCTGATTGACTCACTCAGTGCAATTGATGAAAAGAAGTGGAACGTAGAAACCATGAAAGAAGTTTTAACGAAGGTTTGTGAAGAAAAAGGCTTCAAACAAGGTCAAATACTTTGGCCTCTCCGTGCAATTCTCACGGGTTTGCCATTTAGCCCAGGGGCATATGAAGTGGCGGAGGTTTTGGGTAAAGATGTAACCATGGATCGCCTCGCAACCGCTCAAAAGTTGTAGCTAGAGAGGTCCGCGCGTACAATTCTTGCCATGAAGTACAAAGACCTCGAAGTCGAAATTTCTGGCGGTCCAAGCAAAGCAATTATTGAAGGGAAGACCATGGTCCCCTTCAAAACATTTGTCGCCCTTATTCTTCAGCGCAAAGTAACAGCGCTCTTTAAAGATTGGGGTAACGATTCTGTAATTGTGAATAGTGAATTACTCACAAGTCTTGCAAGTGCACCTCAAGATTCTCGCGAGAGTCACTCGCAAGTTGTTCTTGTCACACTCGGTGTTGGCATTTTGATGGGAGTATTCTTCCTCGCTGTCTTACAAATTGGCTTGTCGATGTTTAAGGTCACGTTGGATCCAGAGCAGTTGTGGTACATCGCAGGTGGCCTCTTTGCTTTGGCAGTCTTAGTCAGCATTCTCGGCCGTATGAAGCGGAAAAATCGTGGTGAGAAGATGGCGGAAAATATGGAGAAGCTGGCATCCTTGCTCGGAAACAGGTAACTTCCACCTTCATGGAAATTCAGGAGAACGTCCCCATCGGGCGCAAAACTACCATGCGCATTGGCGGCAATGCGCGGTACTACGCCGAACCGGCGAGTAAAGAAGAAGTAGAGCAGGTCGTTGCCTTTGCAAAAGAGAAAAATATTCCGCTCATCGTGCTCGGCGGCGGATCAAATACTATTTTTGCTGATGGCACTATCGAGGCATTGGTTGTTCGACTCAAAAATGATCATCTGATTGTTGAAGGTAGTCAGGTCACCACAGGAGCTAGTAAAATTCTGGCAGTACTTATCAATGAGTTGGCTGAACACGACTTGGATCTCTCCTCTCAGACAGGAATTTTAGGAACGGTTGGTGGTGCCGTTTACGGCAACGCTGGCCAAGGCCCGAAAGGCCTTTGGCTGGGCTCTTTTATTGATTCCGTCACTGTTTACATAGATGGTAAATGGAAGACTATGAACAAAGAAGAATGTGAATTTGCCTACCGTGAGAGCGCCTTTAAGCACATGTCGCCTTCTCCAATAATTTGGGAAACAACCATGACTGTTCCCAGTCGGCCAAAGGTAGAAGTGAAGGCTGAAGTTCAGAGATTGTTAAAACAACGACTCGAAACACAGCCGCATATAAAAACTGCTGGCTCTTGTTTCAAAGCAGTCGATGGAACACCTGCTTGGAAATTGATTGATGCTGCAGGTTTGCGAGGATTAAAAATTGGTGGTGTAGAAATTGCCGAGAAGCACGCCAACTTCCTACTTAACACCGGCGAAGCGACGTTCGCCGATGCTAAGCAAGTTGTAGAGGAAGTCCGGAAGAAAGTTGATTCACCACTAGAAGTTGAAATGAGATTTATTGATACCAATGGTCAGCAGATCTATTAATCTGCTTTTGCCTCGACAAGCCTCATTGCTAAAGAAATTCTTAGCCTTCTTACAAAAGAGTCTTGAGCAAGATAAACAGTCATGAGATCGGTGACCGCTCTTTCTGTATGTACTCTTTGCGAGAGTGCAGCTGCATCATTCCACGTAAGACTTAAGTGAGGGTTAGCAGCATGTCTTCCTAAAGTTTCTAATACTCTTCCCCGGGCTTCTTTCGTAGGTGAGAAAAGATAAATATATCGTTCTTCACCTTTCGTGATTGAAATAAGCCTAGGGTCATCATTTTGAATTTTATTATTCATAAAAGGTGGTACCGGGCACTGCACGATACCACCCCTTAAAGTGACCTAGAAAGGCAAATCCTCAGCTTTTACTTCCGATGTATAATTGACGGAAGGAACGGACATGGCTGGTTCTTCCATTGGCTCACCTTCGCTACGAGCAGATCTTGGTGCACCTTCCATGCGGATAGATTCAGCGGCTGCTTTGTTCTGTACACCAAGCAGACTGACTTGATCAGCGATAATTTCGGTTGTCGTCCGCTTACTACCGGTCTGTGTTTCCCAACTACGGGTTTGTACACGACCAGAAACGTAAACGCGTGAACCTTTCTTGATGTGCTTAGCGACTTCGGTGCCAAGCTCACCCCAGATAACGATGTTATGGAACTCGCTGCGCTCTTTGTCTTCGCCGCTGGCTTTGTCTCGCCACTTTTCATTGGTAGCGACACCAAGGGAGACGACATTGTTACCGTTGGTTGTGGTTCTGACTTCAGGGTCACGAGTGGCGTTGCCCACCAAGAACGCTTGGTTCACAGGGGCAGCAACAGGAGATGCGCCTGGTGCATCATGCTGGCCATCTTTTGGGTCGAGCAGAATCATATCCATACCGACGAGTTTTGTCTTGCTTCGCTTCTCGCCAGATTTTTCATCTTCCCAGCTATCCGTTTGTAAACGGCCGCTGATGAAGAGTTGAGCACCTGGGCGAAGATACTGGCCAGCAATTTCGGCCATTGGGCCCCAAAGGGTGACTGTATGGAAGCTTTTACCATCAATCATTTGGCCAGCTTCGGACTTAAAGGAGTACGGCACGACTAAATTGAGGTCGGTAACACTGGTTCCGCCTGGTGTCTGTCGAACCTCGACTGGTTGTGTCTGGTAACCGATGATGTGGACGCGATTATAGCTGCGCATGCTTTTAGGGGGGATGGAAGTAAAGGAGGCTCCGATCGAAGATCAGTAAGGCCTGTGGGGAGTGCATTTGTACTCCTGTCTTTTTTGAGGGACAACGAACTCACCTTGCCCTCAAATTCGTTCGGTGATGAGGTCGCCAAAAAATCATGTAACGAAAAAATATTTTGTTTCCGTCAAGAGCGGATGAAGCGGCTTAATAGAGCTGATGACGTACCATAGGAGCTAATATGGGGTATTTATTACTTCAGCGGCCTTGGCAGAAAATTGCCACCTCGGCTTTTGTGGTAACTATTGTTTTCAGCCAGAGCGTGAATGCGCAACTCTTTCGGGTTGAGCCAGCGGAAATTAATGAATTTGAAGACGTAGAAGATGGACTCCAGAGCATTGAAGATAATTTGAAAGACGCTCAATGCGGCGGCGTGGATTTAGAAGATGAAGTAGGAGCGCAGTTAGGTGATGCTGGTGGGAAAATTGTAAAAGTAAAAGGTGTTCCAGGTCGTGAAGGTGATCCGCTCGGACAACCAGAATTAGGGATGGCCAAACTACGTGAGGGTGACGAAAATTTCCTTTACCCAAATAATCAAAACCTTGCGGATCCTAATATTCAGACCACCTGCGGCTTTACCAGCGCTTGCCGCCCTGCCAACTGGCCAGATGCGAATCCACGTCTCACTCCCCCCTTTTATGAACCACTCGCCTGTCAGCGTCCTCTGGGCGGAATTCGCGAAGGGAATGGTAACGTTGAATACTCTTGTGGGGGTGGGAACGAAAACGCAACGAATCAAAATTTCTGTTCCACGGTCTACGAAAATGGACTCGGCGGCGTACGCCTGGCGGATAATGTCGGCTCTTCAGGGGAACATACTCTGGATCCGATAACGGGTCAGCCACTAGACCCGCAGGCAGGTCAGGGCGGCTTGTGTCAAAAACTGAATGAAGATTGGGTGTATGTCTTGTGGATGCGTGTCTTGTCCGACGGCACACCGGCCTATACCAAAGGCGACTGCAAAACAGGTGATGACGCTGTTGCCGAATTTCAAGCAGGGAATGGTCCAGGGACACCGGTTAGCATCAATTACTGTTGTACCGATGCACCGATTGGCTCTGCCTTAAAAAACTGCATCACGTGTTCGGGGGCAAATTGTCGCAACAAAGATGAATCGCTGAAGGCAGACATTATTGAAGAGGATCAATGGTTCGGCGCGGAGCCTCCTCGTGTTCCACAACCGTATTTTTCTTACTTCAGAAATTACATTGCAGAATTTACGCGAGAAGCTTTGGCAAATGTGAATGACTCACATGTAGAACGCGGTTACGACCGCGGTATCAATGACGCTATTCCAGTCTCTTGTTACGGTATTTGGAATCCTCGTAATGAATTCACGCCCAAGACAGCGGTAACGCAGCCCGAAAACATGCGCTGTACGGTGCCACTCTTCACACAACAGGGTGAAGTGGCCGATTTAGAAAATGATCGGCAGGTTATGGGCGAGTACCAAAGTGATGTGGAAGACCCTGCAGTGCAGGACCCCGCACGAAAAGCATTCAATGAAGATGAAGATATCTGGCTGGAAGAATTGGCAGACGCTTTTTCACTCTTAAATGGGATAAAATTGAAGGAGGATTACGACAATGATCTTACCTTTCCATTATTAAGTTTAGATTCCGGTCGTCAGCGTGCGTCTGTTCAGATTTCTGCAGATGTACCTCTTTCCTCGAGCAGTTATTTACGCGCAATTGATGACACGGTTGCAGACATCAACCAAAAAAGATCACTAGTGGAATGGTGGCAGGAGCAACAGACACAAGCCCACCAACTACTTACACCGCCTGTGGTGCGACTTATTCTGCCGCCGAGCTGGTCATTAGATTTAGACCCATTACAACCGCTTCTCACACCGCCAGACCCAGAAGTGGAGGCAGCTAAATACAGCAAAAATCCGCTCAAACAGCCGATTGATGTTCAATTAGCACTGCGTGAAGATTTACTGGGTGAAGTTGCTGAGTACCTAACCAGTTCTCTTACTATTCCGATTCAGGAAGAAAAAGTTCCAGTGGTTGTGCCGTTAGCATCTGCCCCGGAGCTGCGCGCATTAGCAGAAGCATGGTGCGCATGGGATCGTGCCCAAACCCGCCAAGCCGATTGTGGCGCGGGCGGGTCGGATATTGGAGAGCTGATAGGAAAATTAGAGGAGTACGCTGATCAAATTGATTCGTACCGGTCGCTGCGCGCGGAGTTAACGAGTGTTGAAACCCGATTATTGGAGATGCATAACAAAATCAATGAGCATGTAGGTCAGTGGATACTGCACAACGGCGAAGAATATTTGGAATACCGTGAATCAATTGAAGAGCGGATGAATTTAAACACGGAATGGATTGCACTGCAGGATGCGTGGCGCCAATTTCACGATGAAACAAACATGCCATGGTGTAAGAATGACCGCTACACGCTGCCGATTTATTCCATGTTAGATCCGTGGCTTCCTGGTAGACCAAGTTTAGAAGGATCCGCACTACCACGGCTGCAAATTGAACGGCTGCCAGATCTCATGCTCGACTTTTCGTACCTCAACATTCCAAAAGAAAAGATTTTAGTGCCTGTGCTTGATCCTATTCAGATCAAACTTGATCTACAAAAGCTGCGACCCAAGACTGGTGAAGTCCCCTCTTTGCCCGATCTGCCTCCAGTACCTTCGTTGGCCGACAAATTAGAAGAACTGATTCCAGAAATTAAAGTGGAAGAAGCCGATGCCCCTGATATCAATCCCATTGAAAACCCCGTCGATCTAGAACAGACGAGGGAGACCTTCGCCGCCATTCTCAAAGTGATTACGGATATGGACGCTCGTTGGGCAACCTTCTGGGAAGGACTTGATGCTAGTGAATTACCAGCGGACGAGAGAAAAGATTGCTATGGATTTAATCAAGATGGTTGCCAATACGTCGAAGAAGAATTAATTCAAATTTTCACTCGCATTGCCGCACGGCCAGCCGTTACTTTGAGTGATGACATTCTCTCAAGTGGAAACCCACTAAATCCATCGGTCGATGGCTACGAAAAATGTGACCCCGCGGACTGGGCTTGCATGAGGTTGAATCCTCAAACAACCAAACCGGCACAGGGTTGGCAGGTGGAACCACCAGCACAACAACAGGAATTAATTGATAACCTTCGGAATGATCTTTTCGAGGAATCTTTGCGCCAGAGTGATAAAGAGGAAGACGAAAAACTACCATTCACGGTGCCGCCGAACGACATTCTGCCGTCATTCGACATTCCTGGAATTATCGACCTTACTCCGTCAGTACCTCCTTCTTCAGCATCTAGCTCATGAAAAAAATTGCTGTCGCTATTGGCCTTATTGCGGTGCTGTTGTTGCTACAGAGAAACAACGCTCTTGCACAGCAGACAGCAAGTGCAGATGCATGTCGTGAAACAATGATTAATGCCTTAGCTCGCGAACAGCGAGAATTCCGTTCGGTTGTCTTTGGCGAAACTACTGCCGAAGATGCAGCCATTGGTCATGTGCGTTACGACAACGAGGCGAATGCTTGGCGCAAAGTAGGTGATAATCAGTGGCAATCTGTGGGAGAAGGATTTGCAAATACAACGTGGAGTAACACTTTGATGGATCAGCGCGCAGAATTTGCGGAACGTCGTGGCATCTTTGATACACAACGAACATTAACGTCAGAATTAATTCCTTATTTGCTCCAAAGTTATCGGGCTCTGCAATGTCGTTCGAATGCTGTGTATGAGGTTGCGAAGCAATCCTTCTCAAAATCTGGGAATCAAGCTGAAGATATTACGGTGCAACCACTTGGTTGTATTGAATTTGAAACGCAAACGTATCCCACCTGTCATTTTTCACAGACAGGCGAGCTCCAAGGCTCTCAAGCAAACAGTATTGCTAGTTTTCCTACCGTTGTGCGTGACATGTTGAACCGCGAAGCCGCAGTCTTAAAGTTTGCCGTGGAATACGACGCTGCGTACCGCAGCTTGCTGCAATTCTCCGGCAACTTTGACCTCTTCATTCGCGAATTCCGCTGGCCACTCACCGGAACCTTACGTGATGCCGCCGCTGTGATTGGGCAAGTGAACCGCATTCCTTGTTTCCTCTCCAGTTGTCTCGACGTTCCACCCCAAAATGATTGAGCGCTTCTCCATACCGGCCCGCATTGCCATCGTCTTTATGGCAATAAGCCTACTGGCTGCGTTGCTCTTTGCGCGCAATCAAGGACAAACCCTGACGGGACAATTGTTTGACGGTCAGAACAGTTCTCATCCTGGTTACCCCGTCTTGGGTGCTTGCACCAGTGAGAACAATGCACTGTTTGAAATAGATTCCGACCGAATTGGTGGTGATAGTTCTCCGGCAAACCCCATTGCGCCTGATGCTGTCGACATTTGGTCCACGTGTTACCACGCAATGGTAGAGTCCGTGATAGAAGAACACTTAGGAAACCAACCAGCCGATAACGTGATGGATATTTTGAACGATTGCTACAGCCACTTGGGTGACATAGAAGTCACTCCAGGAGAAGCTCATCAGTTGGATTGTTTCGCAGAAACACCAGAAACACTATCGCCTGCTGGCTCACTACTCAAATTACTCGCTTCACAATTAGCACCGTGGCAGCACCCAGATGATTTGGAAGCACTTACCGCTAGTGATGTTGGTTCCGTTCTTAATGAATATGTCCGTACCTACGAATGCGCACTGAATGAACGAAGTTTTTTCCGTTTCCCACGGGTTCAAGAAGAGTTGGCTAGCGTAAGTATTCGTGATTTCTTCGGCAATGTTTCGCTGGATGAGATTAATAAAGAAGCATTAGAAGAGGAACATAAAATCACACAAGAAATGCAGGTAGCACGACCTGCATTGCAGCGTGCACTTTCATTGATTGGCGGGATGGAACGCTTGAAGCCACTCGAAAGTGAAGTGGAATGTTTGCAGCGTGCATCACTAGATATACGCAATTCATTCGCCCTTTCTGCAGAAACCGCTTCCTGCATGCCACGCGCGTGGGACGCTCGCGATGCCCTACGTGATTCCGAAGTTCAAGAATGAGAAAACGCTTTCTCCTCATTGGCTTACTCTTCGTGGTCCCAGGACTAGCGAATGCTGCCTTGTCTGGCCCGCTGTACGAACGAACTTTAGAAATGACGAAGCGAACAATTGGCGCTCGACGTGCTGAGTTACTCGTTATTGAATTCACGGTTCAACTTTTACAAGAGAGCAACTTCGCACCTAATAAAGAAGCGGTGGAACTGGCGGTCGTTGGTGAACCTGAAAAGTTCCTGAGTGCCATGCAGCAAGAATATTCAACCATGACCATGGCGGATAGCACTAAAACTGCTGACGACATTGCCAATGTTGTAACGGAAACAGAAGAACTGCGTACACTTGGTCGTGATTTGCAAATAATTGCCAGTAGCTACGAGGTTGGGAGTGATGGCATGACCGGCAGAGTCCGCAAATTCACTACAGCCCTGCCAAGTATTGTGAATATATGGCAATCGGGTAGCGATAAAATGACAAACCCGATCATTCAAACACCTATTCGTGGTGGTGTGCTAGCAGAAGATGAAAATGCCGAACGAGAAATTAATCGAAAGGTTTCTGAGGTTGGCACGGCGCTTCAAACACTTGTAAAAAGAGAGTCGATTAATGGATCACCGAAAGAAAACAGCGATGATCTAGCAGCCGCTATTCATCGCTACCGTCACGGTGTGCCAATGCAGGAGCCTTCGAACCAATTGCAGTCCGGTTGCCAAGAAGGTGAAGGTGATGGAACTGAATTAGAACGCCTGACGATGCGTTGGTGCGATGTGGAACAGAAACTTTTTGATTTGTGGCAGTCTGTTCCTAAAGATTTTGATCCACCGTTGAAACCAAATGAAATTGTAGTGTATGAAAATAAGAATTTAGAAGAGCTGGGCGTCATTGTGTGGATACGCGAAGACAACGTCGGCCTCCTTTGGGAAATGCCTATGGAGCCCGTCTTCCCTTCTCTCATAAATACTGAAGATGAAATAGTTTTAGGGGGTACGTATCCCGATGCACCACCAATTCCAGACTTTGATGAAGGCATTTGTAGTCATCCATTCGGTAAAAGAGGCTATCTTTGCCGCGAAGTTGCGGCGGCAACATGCCCTGAATCCGAAAGCGATTCGACCAGTGATGAAAACACGATTCGATTGGTGAACTGTACCGCAGCAAATATGAAGGGCGACATTCGCACGACGCCCTCAGGCCCAGACATTTGTGGTGTGGGTGGTTGGCGCATTGGAACGGATGGCGGGAACTTCACAGAAAGATCTGATGAAGGTGCGGAGCCTCAAGATACTGCTGGTGAAGACGAGGAACTCATCGCAAATGAATGTAGTAATTGTGCCGTCGACTTTGTTTGTGGAAGCAGCGGCGAGGATGGTGGTAATTCCATTGGCGGTAGCATTGAACCTAAAGACGAAAATGGTCGCATTGTTATTGGAATAGATGGCAATCAATTACCTGCCGGGTACACAGCCCTGCATTACATGGTGAGGGCACAAAAGGCTTGTAATCGCCCAGCAGCAGATTTCGGCGAAATAGCCACGAACTGCTGTGCCACAGTCTTTGACCCGAATCTGGTGACCTGCAAAGCCATTGCCGAAGATGGTAATTTTGATGGTCGTAATATTTCTATTGAAGCCTGTGCAGGAACACTCACAAATTATCTATGCAGTAATTACATGGAGGGTGAAAACCCATGTACCAAAGGAGACACAGGCGTCACGCCTCAACAGATATTCGACGCGGCACGCCAGAATAAAATGAATGTAGCCACGAGTTGTCAGCAAGTGGTGGATGCGCCTGACGCACGCTTAAGTTCTGTACGCGAATCACTGAAACAGTCGTGCAGTCCCAACTGCAAAGCCCGTTACGAAAACAGTATTGGTAACAACCTCTGCTACGTCGGGCAATGCATTGAGGAATCTATGGAAGAACACCGTTTGATACCAGGGCGTGCGCCGCTGACGGCCGGGGACGAAGCGTTCCCATGGGATGTATGCGCGGCGCCGGATCCTCAGTACGCAGGTGTTGTAGCAGCACCGCCGCTTTCGGAACGAGCGTTGCCTCGCTACGAAAACCAATCAATTGTGCAGCAATTAGATAGCTTGTTCTGCGAAGCCAATGGTTACCCACGCCTCACTCCTCCAGTGTTGTGTGGATTTGATCTACGACGACGGCTCGCTCTCACGACCGACCAATATTCAGATATTTTCAGCGGCATTGCGAGTCAACAAGGTGAGCAATTGCAACAAGTGATGGACATTGAGTTGAGCAGCGGCAACATTGCCGCGCGTCTCACCAATCGTTTGGTAAAAGATTATTTGGGAACAGCTATTCGTAACACGAGTGATCTCGTAAATATAGCTGCCACACTCCTAAAGCAAATTGGTGAGACAACATTTACGACCACTATGTGTCCGCGTAACGGCACCTTGTGTGAGCCATCAGATTCTTCAGCAAACCCATGAAGCCCATCCGCTATACATCGGCAATTGTGGGCACGCTTATGCTGGTTTGGGCACCAGCAGCGTTCGCTGCCACATGCCAGGACCAGTCTCGAACGAGCCAAATTCTGAGTATGAAAGCGGTTTCGTCACACTACGTACAAAAAGTAATCGACCGCGCATTCGATGGTTTGGCTTATGCGAACGAGTCCAGGCCATCGGCAATGGCAGAGCTATTTTTCTCTGGTTGGGTAACATCCATTCTTACGGTAAGCACTCAAGTGGTAGATACTGATTTACGTATTGCCGAAGAACAATTAGGTTTGCGGGAGCAAACTGCGTGTCTCCACATTGATTCGTTGATGATAGAAGCAATGATGGATCGCGTTCGTTGCGAAGTGAATACGGCATTAACGGATGACTCTATGAACATTGGAAAACTTGTTCGTCTCAAAAGCTTGCAGCTCTTTTTGAACGAAAGTTTCCGTAATTTAATGGCAGGTGCGAATAACCCTCAATTTGAAGATAGCACGTGGGCGCGTAACCGTGCGTTTGATAGGCCAGGCACCGTATGGTGCTTGCTTCCTGCAGGCAATCGCGTGGAATGTGGCGAAACAACCAGTGAAAAGTGTTGGGCTCAAAGTGCCGGTTCTACATATATGACGAAGCACGCTTGCGAAGAAAGTCTCTTTGGACAAAACACAACCAATGAACCGGATGCCGCTGACCAAATGTGTCCTTTCACCAGTAATTACTTACCTCCTACTTCAAGTGGATTTGGTTGTGATACAGAAATACTGGAGGAATACCAAAGTTTAGATCCGGTTGCAGCCGAATATGATGCTTTAGAAAAATTAATTACCGAACGCGATACGTTTATTAAAAATGGAGAATCGACAAAGGATATGAAATTAAAAATTGATGAATTCATGGGTCAAACGGACCCCGAAGAGGTGGCAGCCCTGGAGAGATTTGGTGAAGGTCACTCTGAAAATCGCGAACATAAAGAAGTAAGTGGTTGTGCTGAAGCAGTGGTAAACCAATTAGAGAACGAAGGCGTCACCGTTGATACAACGACGCTTAATACCTTGCTCTTCCAAATGGGAGCCACAAGTATGGAGCCACGCGGACCCTTTTCTTTGAGCCAAGATGAATCAACTTTAATGAACGAACTGCTTTCACTCTACGCCACTTGGAGCGCCCAGCGTCCCTTTGCAGATTTCTTAAAATCACCGCAGGAATATACCGATGCCGGCGACCGTCGGCAGGCGCAGAGTCGCGATAATCTGCTCTCCCCTCTCGGCCGCGTCATACGGACTGCCGCTCGTGTGGCCACACAACAATGGCAAATAGAACAAAGTCGTCACGAAAGCACTGTTGCAGTGAAGGTAACGGACGCACAGTTAAATCTTTTAAAAGAGTACCAAGAGATTCGCACCAGCGTGCGTGCACTGAGCGAACAAGCCAGCAACAAAGATGAAGGTGCCCGTAACTTCACGCGTAACTTCGCGTGGTTCTTGCGGCGCACTTGTTTGTACCGGCCTTGCAACCAAGCATTGGAGACGACTCTTAAAATAGTTCTCCAAGACTCCTGTTTCCCCTACGTCACAGGCTTGTTCTTAACGGATGAAGAGATTCAGGAAACCTGCCGCGATGATGCAGAGCTGTAAAGCGTAGGAAACCAAATAAATCGGCGAAACTAGCCCTAAAATGCAGCTCAGTTCTGCTAAACTTGAAGGCCTGTGAAGCCCTCCGATTTCGTTCATCTGCATACCCATTCCACGTATTCGTTGTTGGAAGGGTTACCGACGCCCGAAGAAGTGGTGGAGCGCGCGCAAGAATTAAATCAGACGGCGGTTGGTATTGCTGACAAAGGTTTTACCTACGGCCTGATTGAATTTTATAAAGCGGCTACCTCGAAAGGATTAAAACCAATTTTAGGATTAGAAACATATGTGGCTGTGCGCAGTCGACACGATAAAGAGAGCGGCGTTGATACCAAGCGCTACCCCCTCGTGTTATTGGCGGAGACTCAGGAGGGATATAACAATTTATTGTCGTTAGCGACCCACGCTGCCATGGAAGGCATGTACTACAAGCCGCGTGTGGATGATGAATTGCTTCAGAAATATGGAAAAGGATTGATAGCACTCACCGGACCAATCAGTGGTGCTATTCCTCAAGCAGCTTTGGCTGAAGATGGAGAACGATTGAAGGCGTTAGTGGAGAAATATCGGTCCTTCTTTGGCAAAGACAACCTCTATTTTGAATTAATGGATCTGCCGAATGTCACCGGACAAGCCGAAGTGAATCAACAGCTCATCCACTGGGGCAAAGAGTTGGGCGTTCCACTTGTTGCTACGTGTAACTCTCACTACTGCAACGCAGATGACGCAGAAGCGCACGACGTGTTGCTCTGCATTCAAAAAAATGCACGCGTGGATGACCCAACGCGTTTCTCTATGCGCGATAGCGACTTTTCCATGCGCCCATTTGAGGCGATGGAGAAAGCATTCGCGCATGTACCAGAAGCTTTGGAAAATACGCGCGTGATTGCGGACCGCTGCAATGTGAAATTAGATTTTGGGAAGTATCACATCCCACGATTCCCCGTTCCGAAGGGTGAAACGGAGGCGGCTCATCTGCGCGCGCAGTGCGAAATTGGTTTCAAATGGCGCTACCCAAACCCAACCAAAGAGCACAAAGAGCGCCTGGAGTACGAATTGAAAATTATTGAACAGTTAGGCTTTTCTGGCTACTTCTTAATTGTGTGGGACTTCATCCGGGAAGCGAAAACGCGCGGGATTACCGTGGGCCCAGGTCGTGGTTCCGCTGCAGGCTCCATGGTTTCTTACTGTTTAGATGTAACGACGTTGGATCCAATCGAACATGGCCTCCTCTTCGAGCGATTTTTGAATCCGGAACGCGTGAGCATGCCAGATATTGATATCGACTTCGCTGATAACCGCCGTGATGAAGTGTTGGAGTACGTTCGTAATAAATACGGTGCGGATCACGTCGTGCAAATTTGTACATTCGGAACGCTAGCGGCTCGTGCTGCTGTGAAAGATGTTGGTCGTGCCTACGGAGTGCCATTTATGGAGATGAATACATTGGCAAAATTGATTCCTGAACGACCAGGTACGCTTTTGAAAGAAGCCTTGGAAACAAATGAGATGAAAACTGCCTATGAATCGAATGAGACGTACCAAAAAATTATTGATACGGCCTTAAAGCTGGAAGGCAAAGCTCGTCACGTGTCCGTGCACGCTTGTGGTGTGATTATTACGGAAGAACCAACTACTCAGTACACCGCATTGCAACGCGCGCCGAAGGATGATCAAACAATCATCACTCAAACGGCTGCAAAACCATTGGAATCGTTGGGTCTTCTGAAAATGGACTTCCTCGGCTTGATGAACTTAACCGTCATTCAAACAACGTTAGCCATTATTGAAAGAACACACGGAACCAAAATTGATATGGCAACGATTCCATTGAACGATAAGTCGACATTCGCGTTGCTTCAGCATGGCGACACGACCGGCGTCTTCCAGTTGGAATCGGGCGGCATGCGACGCTACTTGAAACAATTAAAGCCGACTGAATTCGGCGACATTGTGGCTATGGTCTCGCTCTACCGCCCAGGTCCGATGGATTGGATTCCTAGCTACATTAAGCGCAAGCACGGCAAAGAAGCTGTCAGTTATATTCACGATGACCTTAAGCCAATTCTAGAGCCAACCCACGGCATTGGTATTTATCAGGAGCAAATTTTGCAGATTGCGCAGGTATTCGCCGGTTACTCACTAGGCCAAGCAGACTTGTTGCGTCGCGCCATCGGTAAAAAAATTAAGGAGGAGCTAGATGCGCAACGAGAAATGTTTATTGATGGAGCAACGCAGAAGGGGTATCAGAAAAAATTAGCGGAAAAGATTTTCGATGATGTTATTACTCCATTTGCCGGGTACGGTTTTAACAAATCGCACGGTGCTGGGTACGCACGCGTTGCGTATGAGACTGCTTATTTGAAAGCAAAGTACCCAACGGAGTTTATGGCGGCCCTTTTGAGTGCGGATGCACAACGAACGGACCGTGTGATGATTGAAATTGAAGAATGTCGTGCCATGAATATTGATGTTCTACCGCCGGATATTAATGAATCCTTGCGTCACTTCACCGCGTTGCCAAATCGCACCAATGAAGCTGGTGAAACCAGTAATGCCATTCGTTTCGGTTTAACGGCTATTAAAGGCGTTGGCGAAAGTTCTGTTCAAGAAGTTATTGATGTGCGCGACCAAGGGGGCCGTTTCCGCAGCATTGAAGACTTTGCTCAACGTGTTCCGGGCAAAGTGTTGAATAAGAAGATGATTGAATCGCTCGCCAAGGCGGGCGCGTTCGATTCTCTTGGAGAACGGAAGCAACTGGTGGAGAACTACGACATGATTGTGGACTTCGGAAAATCTTCTCAAGACGTTAGCAGTACTCAAACTGATTTATTTGCCGAAATTGCCACCGCATCCGATGCTGCAAAAATTAATTTCCCTCACACAGAACCAGCGACACAATTAGATAAACTTTTATGGG
>CAZXUD010000013.1:0-14996 GCA_964643805.1 uncultured Candidatus Peribacteria bacterium
CGTGTAGCTTCGTTGATTAAAGAAAGAATGGAAAGAATGAAGATACTGGGGCAATTACGAGCAACCAAGCGGGAGATTAAAACAAACAGTCGTGATTGCTGCTGACTTCCTAAAAACTGAATGATGATTTGTGCGACTTGATCATCTTTCTTCTTCGACTTCTTTTCTTCCTTACGAATTTGTTGCATTGCAGCGCCAGCTGCGGCAAACCGCTGCTTGGCTTCCTCGCTTAAGGCTTCGGTACTACTACCGCCGCCTTCATCGGGGCTAAATGATTCTGGTCCTGCGAAATCGGACATGCGGAAAGAGTACCGGAACCCTGGGACCGGTTCGAGCTTTTCTTCGACCGACTATTTCACTTCAATCGGCTCAATGAAAACGTACGTGCAGCGCTCGCGGCGGCCATTGAACTTCTCAATACGCTTTTGGGTGAAACGGACCATGCCGTTGACCTCAGCATGAATGGTCCAGTCTTTTCCAAGGTAGGTGTTGCTACCAGGGCGGAACCAGAAGCCTTTTTGACGAATAAGCACCTCTCCAGCGGAGACTTTTTCGCCACCAAAGCGCTTTACGCCTCGGCGCTTCGCGACTGAATCTCTGCCGTTCTGGGTGGAGCCACCGGCTTTCTTATGTGCCATGTTGGAGGAATTTTACTGATTTAAAGGGAGGAAGCAAGAAAAAGACGAGGCAGTTTTTAAAGCAAAAGACTAAAAAAAATGTGCTGAAAATCGCTCTAAAATTCTTCAGTGAAAAAGCCAACAGTAGTAGTATAAAAACATGACAAATACGCCAACATCAGCAGGTGATGCATTTGAGGGGGATGGTAAAATCCATATTTCAAAAAGGGCGATTGAATTTGCTAAATTGTTTCAGAACGAAACGAAGCCTGTGTCTGAGAACGTGCCAGAGTCACCGAAAAAGTCTTCCGTCAATGCAATAACAAAACGCCAAATGCAACGTTTGTTGAGTCAGCAAAAAAATGTTCCTGAACATCCTTAATTGGTTGCGGGGGTAGGATTTGAACCTACGACCTCGAGGTTATGAGCCTCGCGAGCTACCAGGCTGCTCCACCCCGCGTTGAGACGCCATGGTGCACGATAGGCTTGTTTCTGGCAAGGAAAGACAAGTCGGAAAGTATGGTTATTGACCGAACGATTGCCGCAATTCTTCCAGTTTTTCGCGGTGCAGTAAAAACATATTCCAGTGCTCACCAATTGGCATTTGCTTGAGCATTTCCATATAAGCAGCTTCCTGTTGTTCGTTCAAAACAGCAGACGTGTCTTCGGTTGTTGCTGGTTCAGGATCTTCCAATAGGACGAGGACTTTTTCACCAATATTTACCTTTCCTAAATTCTCCTTGGCGTATTTGTCTTTATACTGTGCCGAACGGTAGTACTCAAGTTCACGTCTGCCAGCGAGAATTTCATCGCGAATACCGTCGTTATCTTTCGCAATTCCGAGCAGCGTTTGGTCGAACAGAACATTGCGATAGTAGGAAAGCGCCAAGCCAAAAGCCATCAGGCCGACCACAGTCAAACCAATGACGATAGTCAGCTGTTTGCTGAACGGCTCTAAGTGGCGGTATGCCATGGACATATTGTTGTTTTTTCTTTCGCCTTTTGCAATTCCCAAGGTGGCTCCAGAGACTTACCATGCTACTCGTGAAGATCTTCTGTTCTGGTATCGGCGGTATTGGCTTAAGTGCGTATGCGGCGTTGCAAAAGCAGGCAGGCCACGATGTAAGTGGTAGTGATCGTACGAAGAGCGTAATAACGGAAGATTTAGAAAAGCAGGGGATTACCGTTTCCCTTATTCAAGACGGGTCCGCACTGCCGGATGATTGTGAATTGTTCGTCTATTCCGAAGCAATTCCAAAAGATGCTCCGGAACGAAAGCGGGCTGAGCAATTAGGTGTGAAACAACAATCATACTTCCAAGCACTCGGAGAACTTTCGAGCGGTACACCGATGGTGATTGCGGTGTGTGGCACGCACGGAAAATCGTCGACCACAGCTATGGCGGCTAAAGTACTAACCGATGCAGGGCTAGATCCAACCGTAGTTGTGGGTACACGTGTGCCCGATCTTGATAATAAAAACTGGCGGAAAGGTGCAGGGAAAATTTTTCTATTAGAAGCCTGCGAGTACCGTCGCTCGTTTCATCATCTTTCGCCGACAATTGTCCTCATGACGAATGTTGATGGCGATCACTTCGACGCCTTCCCCGGTGGACTAGAAGAATATCAACAGGCCTACGCTGATTTTTTACAGAGCCTACCCAAAGATGGACCTGTCATTGCACACGGCTGTGATGCTGATAGTCGACGTTTAGTTGAAGGAAGTGTGCGGGAACTCATTGATGCGGATGATGAGCCCCTCGCAAAGTTGCAGGTACCCGGTCTCCATATGCAGCAAAATGCGCAGCTAGTCTTGGCGTTAGCCAGTAAGCTGGGTATCGCGGAAGAGTCTGCCCTGAAATCCTTAGCAGCGTACCGCGGTAGTTGGCGTCGCATGGAAGTGAAGGGCACAACGAAACAGGGTGCGCTGGTCATTGATGATTATGGTCATCACCCTAAAGAGATTGCTGCCACACTTGCTGCTTTAAAGGGTGCTTACGAGGACCGAAGGATTATCTGTGTGTTCCAACCACATACACACGACCGAATATTGAAACTCTACGATGATTTCGTTCAATCATTCCGAGATGCAAATATTGTTGTTGTGCCTAACATCTACGATGCTCGGCATGACATTGAAACAACGACAGTGGATGTTGATGCTTTCATTCAAGACATTCAAGAAAAGAGTAACGTGGAAGTTCACAACGGCGAGTCGCTTCAAGTAACAGAAGCGTGGCTCCATGAAATGTTACAACCAGAGGATGTCCTGCTTTGTTTAGGAGCAGGGGACATAACAAATTTAGCAACCGCGATGGTTACTGCGTCGGTTCACCAGTAACTTCCGGAGTGTCCTCACGGACGAGCTCTAGTGTAAGCGATACAACCTTCGCCATTTCAGCGCGGTTGATGGGATCTTCGGGTCGGAAGAGTATCTGTAAACTGTTCTCTGGGTCTACGGAGCCGGCGATTATGCCGTGGCTAGCAGCTGTTTCAATACTATCGGCATACTCCGCGTCATAGGCTACATCGGCAAATAAGTTTCCTTTTGCCCATACTTTTGGAATGTCGAGGGATTGCAAGAGCGTCGCAACCACTTCTCCTCGTGTTGCAGGACGATTTGGATCATCAAACACTAAGGCGCCTGAAGCAGTCGTTTCTACAGGTACTGGATTGAAAGCCTGCCAGTGCAGACTTTCTGCAGATGCCCAATACAATTGATACCAATTACTGCCACTGCCAGCGATAGGGTTAACGGGAAATGCCATGGTGACCGTTTCATCAATGCTCGCAATTTCGTGTGCAATCTTTGCAAGTTGAGCGAGTGATACCGAATCATTAGGACCAAAGAGACCGTTCGAGGTGCCATCATCATTTTTGTAGCCACCCATAATGCCTGTCTTGGCGGCAGTAAATACGTAGTTAGCAAACCATGCATCTAACGGTGCATCTTCGAACACAATAAATTCCCCACCCAAACTGAGTGTTACAAATTTCGATTTCTTTTCCGTGTGATCAATGCGGACATCATCCGCTGCTTCACAGGAAAAATTAACACTGAAACTGAGACGTTCACCCTTTTTTAGTTGGCCCGATTTTGAAATTGGCTTACCACAGCCTTCAAAGGGAATCATTGTTACAGAATAAGAACCCTCCGGTGCATCCAGTAATGAATCTGGTGTTACTCCTGACTGAGTGAGCTTGTTTGGTCCTTCGAGTGTGTACTCAACGCCGGCAGGATCACTGACGATGGAAACCACACCGGTGCGTGTAATGCTGTAAGCAATGTCGATAGTGATTTGATCGCCTTCTGCGAGAATGAAGGTCGCTTTATTAATGTTTGATTCTGAAATCACGGTACCGTTCTTCGTCACTTTGAGAGCCATGCTGCTTCCCGTCGGCTTTTCAATAATAATGGTGTACTGACCCAGAACCATTTCGCTATTGGTGTAAGTCTTCTTTCTCAAAATATTCAATGGGGTGCTATCAGGGTCGAGGAGTGTCCAATTACCGATGTACCCTTCCAAAGAACTAGTTTGATTTACGGTAATGGTGCCTACCGCATTCGGTGTAGGCAATGCTACCTCACCAGTTTGTGCAAAGAGCGGAACACTCTGTAGTGAGAGCGAGCAGACGATAGAAAGCGCCACTGGTGAAAGAAATTTTTTCATACGTAAAGAAAGGGGAATTCACCAGCAGTGTTACTAGGTTTTCCGCGACGTGCAATTGACGACCGGTGCTTAAGGATTAAGAGCTCTCGCGAGGGCTGTTGCCCACCCCTTTTTTAAGGAATCAGTATTTTGGCTTAAAATAGCCGTTTCTCCATTATTTACCACAAGTTCAGGGTGCTTTGTTGTGTGCCCAATTTGAGTAACGGAGATGTTCATTTTCTTCGCCGCTGTTTGAAGTTTTGCAGCGTCTTTTTCAGGCACCTCAATTAAGAACCCACCTGTCTCAGAAAAAAGTAATTTATCGAGTGGTAAGGTTGATTGAAGCACAGCGAGGTCGACTTCGACACCGATGGCACCACCAACTTTGCGTTGCGGTAGCGTCATTTCAAAGAGTGCCATCAAGAGTCCGCCATCGCTAACGTCATGACAAGCGCGGACGGATCCACTCTGAATTGCATGTAAAATGAAGTTCATTTCTTTTGTAACGGTCGCAGTATCGGGTGCGGGAACATTGCGTCCGAGAAGTGCATCTGTTTCGCTCCCCGTTATTTCTTCTAGAACGTTGTAGTACAACGAACCACCGCATTCATTTTTTCGTTCACCAATCAGCATCACCACGGAATCAGGGGACTTGAATTGCATCGTCACAGCTTTGCGTGCGTCTGCCATGGTTCCAATGCAGCAGACGAGTGCGGTCGGATCAATCGCGCTTCCGTCCGGCTTGCCGTTATACAGACTTACGTTGCCGGAAATAATCGGCACCACTTCACCTTCAAACTCTACGCCTTTGGCGGCATCAGCAATCCCACGGACACCTTCTTCCAATTGCCATAGTTGTTCTGGTATCTCTGGATTACCGTAATTCAAGCAGTCTGTGAGTGAGCGTGGGGTGGCGCCTGTGGCTACTACGTTCCGCATGCTTTCTACAGAGGCGTTTAAGCCTTGGAGATACGGCGAAATGCGCCCGTAGCGACCGGAACCATCGGATGCGACGGCAACACCACTCCAGCGATCAGCTTCTGAAATATCCCAATCTGGATGTGTACCTTCAAATACGTAGCTGTTCAAATCTTGAAGTGGGGCGATGACGGCAGCATCAGCTTCACCCGCTTCGATGATAGTATTGCCAATGACGTTTTTATCGTAGTGGACATAGACTGGTGCGCGGCTGCTGCCATTGCGGTGCGTGAGCATAGCTTTGAAAATCTCTTCCACCGAAAAAGTGCGATCGTGTCCTTCGACGGTGATCTTATTGTCTTTGCAAGTGATGGTGGGTTCTGTGCCCTCATACTCAAACGCTTTCGTTGGACGCACGTACCGCAAGCCCGAGGTAATATCGAGTGCTTTGGCTTCGGTAACGACGCTTCCTTCATAGGTGAGTCGGTAGATGCCGCCTTCCGTCACTTTGCCAATGACACTCGCGCGCGCATTCTCGGCCACACTCGGTAAGTCCCATTGTTCGTTGAAGTGCTTCAAGATGTGATCTGTGAGATCTGGGTGGCACATGAAACAGAACCGTTCCTGTGTTTCGGCGCAGCCGATGACTTCCGGTGGCAATCCGGCCATAGCCGTATGCACACGCCCTAAGTCGATCTCGGCACCGAAACCTTTATCGGCCACTTGCTCTACGGTGGAACAAACCACGCCGCCAGCGCCTAAGTCTTTGCAGCTGATACGAGGCAAATTTCCCGAGGCAATAATCCAATCAAAAAGCGCGTAGCAAGAGGCAAGCAGGTGACGTTCTAAGAATGGATTCGGTTCTTGAACGGCGCCGCTGTTCTGCTCTCGCTTGTCTTCTTCCATCGACACGCTTGCGAACGAAGCGCCACCAAAGCCGCTGCGGTCGGTAGGTTTGCCGACGATGATAATGTCGTAGCCAACTTTGCCCGCTTCATCGGGCACGTAACTGTGGATAATTTCATCTTCACGGACGATACCTACAGCCACTGCATTCACTAAGCAGTTGCTGTTGTACGAGGCGTCGAACACGGTGTCGCCCCCCAGGTTTGGAATGCCGAGTGGATTCCCGTAGCCTCCAATGCCGCGCATTACTTCTTTGGCAATCGCGCGGGTCTCCTCCGTTTTTAAATCACCTAAGCGCAAATTATCCATGCACCCAACGATGCGTGCTCCCATGCACACAACGTCACGGACAACGCCACCAACTCCGGTGGCAGAACCTTCGAAGGGAACTATTTGTGATGGGTGATTGTGTGACTCATGAGAAATAACCACACCCCACCGTTTGCCTTTGGGGCCGTCGGTCATTGCTACCACGCCGCTGTCTTCAACTGGTCCTAAAATCACATGCTTACCGCTTGTAGGAAATGCTTTTAAGAAGCGACGCGAAGATTTGTAGCTGCAATGCTCACTCCCTTGGATGCCCCAAATCACGGCCTCCACGACCGTGGGATCACGGTTTAAAAAAGTTGTAATGGCCTTAGCCTCCTCCACTGTCAGTCCGATTTGGTATTGCGTAAGCAACCCTTTAATATCTGCGTCGGAAGCGGTCGTGAAAGGAAGGGTCGGAGTCCCAGAGTCAATCATGTGGCTTCAGTATGCAGGAAAGATTTTGTTTTGAGAACATGCAGAAATGCTAAAAAGGGGATTATTCCGAAAGCACTAATGGTACTATGTCTGTCATGAAACGTTTTCTGCACAATTTAAAGCAGGAACGCCTGGTGGGCGGTGCGTTGGTACTTGCCATAACGCAATTTGCGGCATCACTCGCAGGACTGGTTCGAGACAATATGCTGACGCGAACGTTTCCTGGGAAAGACGTAGTGGACGTTTACATTGCTGCCTTTCGCCCTAGTGACCTGCTTTTTCAGGCGACGATTATGGCGGCGTTCTCCGTAGCGCTCGTACCGCTGTTAGCCAGGTACCGCGCGGAAGAAAAATCTCAGTCCATGAGTGATTTGTTGAATGGAGTCATCGGTGTATCGGCGTTGGCATTCGGACTGATGGCATTAGTTCTCGCCGTCTGTTTCTCATTCATTGCCCCTTTGTTAGTTCATTTCGAAGGTGAGTCCCTACAGCTTTATATTCGTTTTGGACAAATAGCACTTCTGACAAATTTTCTGTTCGTGTTTGGAAATGCTTTCGGTCAGTACCTTATTACCATCCAGCGGTACTGGATCTACGGTCTGACGCCAGTGCTTTATACGTTGGGGACCATTCTCGGTACTGTTTTTCTCACCCCCATTATTGGGGCTTACGGGCCAATGGTTGGCACTCTCTGCGGTGCCGTCGTCTATGTCTTTGTCCGTTTTATTGCCCTGTTGTGGATTGGCTATAAACCACGTTTCAAACTTTGGCACCCCGACGTGCAAGAAATGGGGTGGTTGATGTTGCCACGTATGCTTGCACTTGGCGCTTTGCAGTTTGAGCTATTGCTGTTTGATCGAGTTGCGTCTGGGTTGGAGACAGGTGCAGTAACCGTGAACGCCTACAGTCGAAATTTTCAATCCGTCGTCATTGGTGTCGTGGGCATCGCGCTAGCACAATCAGCCTTTTCTATGCTCAGCCAAGCAGCAGCACGTCGTGAAGGGCAACGCTTTACCATCTACCTGCAAAAGGGGATTGCTACCTTGCTGGCGCTAACGCTGCCCAGTGCCATTGCGCTTTGGCTGCTGGCGCCGGTCGCGGCACGACTCGTTCATCTTACGGATGTGCTGTCCGTCTTTTCGATATGCCTTGGACTCTACGCCATTAGCATTCCGTTTGAGAGTGTGAATCACCTCCTATTACGTTCCTATTATTCACTCAAGCGTAGTGCTCTGCCCGCTGTCATGAGTGTACTCAATGGATTTAGCGCGGTGCTGATCGCCTGGTGGCTCTCTAAAACGTACGGTGTCTACGCGCTACCGCTGGGTTATACCATTGGACAATGTTTGCAAATGTTCGGTCTCTTTATCATGTTGCCGTACGTCCTACGTAAACAATTCAACACGCAGTTTACGGTAGCTGGTCCTGCATTGTAGCGGGGACACTGTGGACTGTAGAAAATGAGTTGTAACTGCGGGGCTCTACCTCCATTTCTTCGACGTTCTCAACTTCTGCGCGCTCCGGTCCTTTTGTGAGCCACGTATAGAGAGCGATTAGATTTACATTATCACCCTCTGCCCAGACATCGACAGAACCATCGCCAATATTGCGAACCCAACCGGTGAGTCCTAACTCTTGCGCCTTGCGTTCGGTTTCCGCACGGAAGAAAACACCCTGCACCAAGCCGGTGATTCGGTAACGGCGAGCGGGCATAGAAATTTATTTCTTCTTCACCTGTGTGAAATCTAATTCCACAGGGGTCTCGCGGTCGAAGATGAGCACGAGGACGGTCAGTTTGCCTTTGTTCACATCCACGCTATCCACCGAACCTTCATAGTTTTTGAACGGACCGTCGATGATGATGACCAAATCGCCAACTTGGAAGTCGCTCTTGAACTTCGCTTCTTGTTCACCAACGCGGCGTTCAATGACGCCGAATTCTTCGGGGGTCACAGGGACTGGAATGTTTCCGGAGCCAACGAAGCCCGTCACGTTCGGAGTGTTACGAACGAGGTACCAACTATCGTCGGTCACGGTCATATCAATAAGAACATATCCAGGGAAAAGTTTTTTCTCTTCCTCGGTTGGCTCTCCCTTACGAAAGGTAAGTTGTTTTTCTTTAGGTACTTGAACGTCAAAGATGTAGTCCTGCATTCCAAACGTCTCAATACGTTGTTTGATGGCTTCTGAAACGCTGTCCTCATACCCTGCGTACGTGTGCACCACGTACCAGTTTCTACCAGCATTCGGATCCTGCTTGCTCATACCGCGAGTGAAAGGAGGAACTTAACGGCTGCAGAAAGTACGTAGTCCACAAAACCGAACACCACGGTCATAACGGCGATGAAACAGACCACAATAATAGACAACTTCACTGCCTGTTGGCGCGTAGGCCAACGGACTTGGTTGAGTTCTTGTAAGGAGCCGATGAAGTAGGAACGAAGGGCGTTGATCATTTGATTCTAAAAAGTCCCCAGCGGGGACACGTGGGAGATTGTAGCGGTTACAACAGATACGGCAAGCATTTTTCTGTGCAATCGGAAGGGTTAAAACCCGTACACAGGGGGTTCTAGAGCATGAATCTTGGTAATGGGCATCAGTACAAACCAGACTCGGCCCTTAATATTTACATCAGGCACAAAATACTGTGGTGAGTCTTCCGTCTCGGGGAAACTGCGAGAATCAGAACTACTAACACGGTTATCTCCCAGGACGAAATAATGACCGTCGGGAACGGTGTATGCTTTTTCGCGGCCATTGGAATCGCGAGTTGGGTAGGTGTTTCCACTGTTTTCTTCGTTTAAATAGGGCTCTTTCAGTTCCACAAATTCTGTGGCGCCCGCTTCCTTTACCATTACATGGCCGTCACGAAGAACGACTTCATCACCCGGAATGCCAATGACGCGTTTGACATAAAAACGGCTGGAGTCCGCTGGTGGCCGTAGCACCACAATGTCGCCACGCTTTGGTTCACCAATGTAGTAGGCCAACTTGTTAATAATGATGTACTCCTTGTCCTCCAGTGTGGAAATCATGGAATTACCCTCCACCTGAAAAGGGGACACTAGGAACGTGCGTATAAGGACGACTACCCCCAATATAATGACTATATTGAGAAGAACGTCGAAGAGGTGAAACCAGAGGCTGTGCTTACGTTCGGTCATTTCTGAGTCAGTATAGCCTTTGCTCAACTGCACATCTACCTTTTTGCTGCTTTGTAAATCCGGGTACACTACGGGCATGAATATCAATGAAGCCCTCTTTGATCGGCACCTAGAAGAAGACGAGGCAGTCATTGTGGTGCTCCATAAACATTGGCTGATTGGTATAACGTATCTCTTTTGGCCAACCGCACTTTTCGTTTTTCTATCAGTGTTTTTAGCGATGGCATTTAGCGAGGTGATTCTGTACATCGTTGCCGCCGCCGCGGTTCTCACCGTTGTGTGGTGGTTCCGTAATTTTTTTGATTACTACTTAGATGCGTGGATCATTACAACCTTTGGCATTATTGATGTGGAGTGGCATGGCTGGTTCCATCGTCAATCATCGCGCGTTCTGTACAGCGATATTCAAGGTGTCAGTTATGAATTTGAAGGTGTGTTCCAAACTCTTCTGAAATACGGAACCATCAGTGTCGAAAAAATTTCCACCGGAACTCAAATCTCTATGGAGAACGTACCGAATCCTCGTGCAGTAGAAGCCATTATTCTTAAATCCATGGAACGATATTTACACAGTAATAATTTGAAAGATGCGAGTACCGTGCAAGAATTGCTCTCCACCGTCATTGCCAGAGAATTGAAGCTCCGAGAATTTGAAGAGGATGACGAGGACTCTCGATAATGGACACAATTGTAATGATCATCGGCAGCTTTGTGTTCGTGGCGGCCCTCTTGCTAACGATGGTCATTCGTACCCTGCGGCGTCGGTCAAAATTACCGCCTACGGTAAAAGCCAGAATTCATAAGCAATGGCTTTTTGCACTCTCCATTCCCGATGCAGGTCGCCGCATTTTGGAGGCAGAAAAAGTGGTGGACAGCATGCTGAACGCACTCAGCTATTTTGGAACATTTGCCGATAAGTTGGAGAGAGCCGGGCCGCGGCTTCAGAATGCGGAAGCCCTCTGGCAGGCTCACAAATTACGGAATCGCATTGCTCATGAACCAGGGTTTCATTTGAACGAGAAGCAAGCCGAGATAGCTATGAAGACCTACGAGGGAGTCATTAAGCAATTTGTAGATTTGTAGGGGGATGCTTTCTCAGCGTGGGTAGCGCTACACTAGGGAGCAATGAAACCGTCTCTGCTTCTTGTTGGTTTAGGAAACCCGGGTACTCAGTATGCCAACACCCGTCACAATACTGGCTTTCGTGCTCTCGATGTTCTCTCTGAAGCATTTGCGGAAGGGGAGTGGCAAGAGAAGCAAAAGTTTAACTCTTTGATACAAGAAGGCCGCATTGTGACCGCGCCGGTTCTCTTAGTAAAACCCCAGACGTACATGAATCGTAGTGGTGAAGCGATTCAGAAATTACTCGACTTCTACAAATTGAATCCCGCTGAAAGCTTGTTAGTTCTGTGTGATGATATCGATCTTCCTTTGGGAACAGTGCGCTTACGAAGGAAAGGTGGCCCGGGGACTCACAATGGCCTTAAATCGGTCGTGGAACATATTGGTGAAGAGTTTCCCCGCTTACGAATAGGGCTAGGACAACCAGCGGCTGGAACTGATCTTGCGACGTGGGTGCTCAATACGTTTTCGAAAGATGAAATGGATGCAATGCAAAAAACCATTGCAGAAGTACCAACCATGGTACGAGAATTCGCCTTAACGAACGTGACCAACGAGTAAGTGCTTCCAACCACCAATTAAACCAAGGACGAGTCCGAATGAGGCGGCGGCTAGTACAAAGTGGAGCGACGTAGGATTCTTTTGGAATGGAGAATGCACGGTGGCGGTTGGTTGCAACGATGTAGTAGGAACGGCGGCTACTAATCGTGGTTCACTGGCTTGAGCGACAGGCACCCACCAGTAAGGAGTTTCACCACCTGTTTGTGGTATTGCCACAGTGTCTGGTCGTTCAACAGAAGAGATTGGTTCGACAGCCGGAGTAGCTGTTTCTTCGGAGTTGCTTGCAACGGTCTCTTCGGGAGAGGTAGGAGCAACGACGTTTAAAGTTACAGTCGCTCGTTGGCTGCCTGCAGTAACCGTTGTGGTAATAAGTTGGGACCACACCATATCTTCTGGGACACGAGCACTAAAGGTGAGTGAAACACTTTCATCCTCATCAATAAGAAGATCATCCCATTGAATGACAGATGCACCCATTACTTGTCCCTTGCTTGAGGCGGACATGAGGGTAAGTGCATGGCTCAATTCGGCTCGAACATCGAGGCGTTCGTCGCGATTTTCTAAATTGTGAATGCGTATGGTGAACGTCATTCGGTCACCCGCACTCACCATAACTTTATCCACAAATGCAGTCAGCTGAACGCTCTCCTTTCCTTCCATTGGGTCTAGAACGCGCAGTGAGTGTTGCATCATGGCTCCGTTGGCATACACAATGGAGTCGATGCTTTCATCATGTCGAGCATCTTCCAGTACTCGAACACCAACGCGGAATTCCCGAGTCGTGTTCGCACCAAGATCAATATCATTCCAACGCGTGCCACGATCACCGCCTTCGCCGTCGTGAGTTGCCGTAAGAAATTCGACGTTGTCATCGAACTCAACATTGATCTTCAATTTTTCAATCGGCGTTTCACTGCTGTTCGTTACCCGAACGACATAGGTAAATGCTTCGCCTGGTTCTACCGCTGACGCGTTGGATAAAATTTCGATGCTGAAATCACCAACTGTTGCACTGCTAGCGAACGTCATGGTGTGGAAAAACATGACTCCAAGGAGCGCGATAATGGTGACAAACATCCTGTACATAAAAGGGTGTATCTAATTATTTTTTTGCAGTTGTGTCAAACATGTGGAGTGCTTTCACGATTTCACACAACCTCATATCTAGTTTGTAACGATGTTTAATACGTAATTATCATTTTATCTATGGCTTCATAAAGCTATTATTTGAGGTTAATAAGGCAATAATTCTCAATTCTATTTTTGAATAATTAATGTATACAAAAATCCCCGGTTGCCCGGGGATTCGGTCTTTAACTTTTGATACGTTTAGAAGAGGAAACGCTTTCCAAAGAATCCTCCCAAGCCCATGCCCATCGAGACGATGGTGGACCAAATGGCGATAGCGGTTGACTGAGCAGTCGCACCCTGTTGGACGTAGCGGAGGTACTGACTTCCGTTACCAGCGTTGTTCATCAAGCTACTCGCACCAGTTTGTGGAAGGTGTTGAATAACGTTCACCTGCACCGTGTCAGTTGGTTCGCGGTCCAAGTCTGGAGAGCGTACGACCACGGTGTTCGTAATAATCTGACCGTGACGCATTGCGGAGCTGACACGAACGCGGTAACGAATGACGCGTGTTTCTTGTGGACCCATCGTTGGGATTTCCCAACGTGTTCCATCAGCCATCGTAGTGCCACCACCTGTGTCTTCTACGGTGAGAGCGCCAGCGGTGAAGCGGTCTATTACAGTCAGGTTACGAGCCACACCCTCACTCAGGTTACGGATAGTGAGTGTGTACGTAAGGACAGAACCTGGTTGGACTTCGCTACGATCAGACGTTTTATCAATGGTGATGATGCCAATGCTTGGCTGACCACAGTGTGGTACAGCTTCCACACGCGTTGTTTCCGATTCGCTGTCGTCTTCGGTACGAACGCGAAGTTGGAGCAATTGACCGTTGTTGACATCGTCCTCATCCACGCGAACTTCTAACCAAAGATCTTCGGTATCATTACCATCAATCTGGAAGTCGTCCCAACGGACTTCACTGCCGTTCTCATCGCCATTGTCCGATGCGTCGACGAAGCGAGTCTCCGAATCTAGCTCGGCGACAATGTCTGTGCGGCGACTTGTGTCACCGTTGTTTTGGACACGGATGACGTAGCGAATAACATCTTCACAAGGAACCATCAAAGGATCTGGCGTGTCGGTAATACTGACGATCGTGACATCGCCTTCTTCCTCTTCATCGCGTTCTACGGTGGTTGTATCGGTAGCAGATACATCGCGGACACTGACGTTGTTTACCAGTACGGCACCGTTTACGGCACTACTCTTGACTTGAGCAGTAATGGTGAGGGTCTTTGTCTCACCAGCGGTAAAGGTAAGGCCATTCCAAGTCAGAACGTTACCATTAATACTACCGCTGCCAGATGAGCTGATGTAAATAGTGTTGCTTGGTAAGACGTCAATGACCGATACGTTGGTTGCTGTTTCGCCACCAATGTTCTTCACCGTAACGGTGTAGGTCAATGTTTCACCAGCCTTAACCGTCGTGCGGTTATCTGTCTTTGAAATCGTGAACTTGGAAGGTTCGGTGGTAATTTTCTGCTTATTCTTAAAGGTGACTGTCGAACAAACGCTGCCTGCCTGAACAACGACTTGTCCATTGGTAGGCGTTACGGACATTTGTTCCCAGTTCGTAGTGATTTCCTCCGTAACAGTGTGTGTACCTGGAGTCACATTGTTGAAACGTGCTAAACCGTTGCTACCGTTGTAGGCAGTTTGAGCGTTTCCGTCCAAACGGAATGTGAATTGTGTTACAGGGGTTAATGCTTGGCCTGTGGTATTGAATGTCTCTTTAATAATTTCAATACAACCCATCTGTGGCGTCTCTACAACGACGGTCGTTGTATCAGTTGCAGTTTGAGTAAAGATCTTTGCCGTGTTCGTAAGGACAGTGTTGTTTGGAGTCACTGCGTTGACTGTGACCGTCACGCTGACTGTCTTGCTCATACCAGCATCAATGCTGAGTCCGTTCCAGGTAACGATACCACTTGCATTAGTACCGCCGTTATCTGCACTTTGGAAAGTGACAGGGAATGGTAGGGTGTCCGTCACGGTGAGATTGTTCGCATTTACATTGGAAGTATTTGTGACCGTGATGGCGTACGTTAGTGTTTCACCAGGGTGCACCGTGCTCTTGCCATCGGTCTTCGTAATAAGGAATGTTGGTTGAGGGCAGGTCACTGTCGTACTCACAGTCGAGCTGTGGTTATTGACTGTATTTGGATCTACAGTCGAAGACGAAAC
>CAZXUD010000014.1:0-14961 GCA_964643805.1 uncultured Candidatus Peribacteria bacterium
CGACTTTTTAGCTACGTTAAAAGTATCAGCATCTTCTACGAGCACATTCTTAAGAAAGCTGAAGCGGACACATTTTTTAAGGGAATAACACGACAAGAAATTCTTAGATCCATTACAAATGAAGGACATGAACTGGAAGAAGCTCTATTCCATGGCCTTTCAGATCAAGAACGAGAAACCATTCTCGTTAATATAGAACTGGCCGGAAAGACGTTACTTGAAGTTGCATTGAATGCACTGAGCGAGATTTGTGCGCCTGTACCAGTATTAAAGGAAAGCCAAATACGAGCGCTTGATGCCAGTCGAGCTAAATACAAGGCATTGTTGTCGTAAACTATTTGAGAATATCTAGCGCCTTCAATGTTGGTGCATCCCTACCAGATTCATAGGGAACCAGGATGTCCGGCTGAACGCCGACACCATCAATTTTGCGGCCGTCTGGTGTGAGCCATTCGGCAATGGTCAGTTTCAAACTGGAGCCGTCACTGAATTCTAATACTTCTTGCACTGTTCCTTTACCGAATGTCTTTTCACCAATAATGGTCGCGCGGTCATAGTCTTGCAGTGCACCAGCGACAATTTCGGAAGCGCTCGCCGAACCGCCATTCACTAATACAATAACAGGCACATTATCTAAGATTGTTGGTTCATCTTTTGTTGTTTCACTGCGCTCCGAAATTGGTGCTTTGATGCGAGCGACAACAGAATCTTTCGGGATGAAGTTGCTAATGACCACATCGGCTGCACTCAACAGTCCACCTGGGTTATTGCGAAGATCCAGGATGATTCCTCCTGGGCCTTGTTCTTGTATCGTCACCATGTGTGAGCGTAATTCGGTTTCGGTCAGGCGTCCGAACTGCATCAACTTCACAATTGCAATGTCGTTATTCCAGCTGATGGCAATTTCTGGCACACGGACTACGTCACGTGTGACTTCTACTTCCATGGTGTTGCCACTGCGGCGAATAGTCAGTTTGACCTTGGTACCACGTGGACCACGAATCTTTTCGACAGCTTTGTTTAAATCAAAACCAGCAATGCTTTCACCGTTGACGGCCGTAATTTCATCACCGGGAAGGAGTCCTGCTTTTTCGGCTGGAGAACCAGTAATAGGAGTGACGATAATAATGATCTCACCCTTCTGTTCCACTTGAGCCCCAATGCCAGAGACTTCGCCACTCATCTGTGTCTCAAAGTTCTTGGCAGTTTCTGGGCGCATGAACTTTGAGTACGGGTCCTTCAAACTATTCACCATTGCTTCAATGGCGCTGTACGCTGCTTCTTGCTCATCAATATCTCCCGCGTGGAGATAATCACCATTGATAATGCGCCAGATAGTTTGAATCAGTTGCTGCTTTGGCAACGAACCGTTCGCCGTCGAGCCATTTAATTGAATGCTGATGGAAGCTGGCGTGGCAGCATTTGGTTCTGTCGTTGGCTTCGATGTCGATTTACCAGCGAGCACCTTCATCATGGCAGTCGCATCATTGCCGGTGAGTCGTCGCGTGGCGCCAAAGTAATCGACACTGAAAGGCTTTAGCCAGCCACGTGCATCAGCGAGGGCTGCTGCCTTTTCTTCCGATGAACCGGGTGTAACGTCACGGTATTTCTTTCCACTTGGTCCGCTCTCATCGACTAATTCCGCAGCTACTCGAGCTGCTTCAATACGCGTAATGGGCAGGGCTAATCTCAAATCAGTCCCAAAGGCACCTAAGGCATCATCTTGTTTGGCAGCCTGTATGTAAGGCGCCAAACTTTTTGGTACACGGTCCAGTCCACTCGTAGCTTTAGGCACGGATAAGTTAAGTGCTTTGACCGCTGCACGAACAAAATCTCCGCGCGTCACAGTTGTTCCACTAAAAGTGGTTGCCGTTCCAGCAGCCGATACGGCTAATGGTTGTAACAAAAAGAGAGCGCTCAAAAAGATGCTCGCGCTTCGTTTCAGCCACAGCCTAAACTCAGGCCCAACAGGGCGATTACTAGGTACAAACACGGACGAAATTATACCGCGTTGTTATGGTCTCAAGCAAGTTCGCTTCTATTCACAAATGTATCCGTCTGAACAAAGTAGCCGCGCTTCTTCGTAGCAGATTTACTGTGGAACAGAACAGTCAGCAGCCAGAATCCACCCACAACGTAGAGGAGTGATGGCACCATCAGAATGGCAATGGAATGCAGCAACGAACCAGGGGCAGAGCCGATCAAGTCACCAATTGTGCGAGGGTGACCAGGCAGAATACTTGGAACGGTGACTAAGAAGTTAAAGACACCATGGGAGATAACAGCGCAGATAAAGCCAGCTGATAACATTTCACGGTGCAGCACAACGGACTCTGGCAACCTGAGTAATTTGTGGAACATACGGACCACAAAGAACTTCTTCCCTTCTTTGGCGCCTTCTTCGTACAATGGCTGTGCAAACAGCGCCCAACCGTAGAAGTAACCAAGGACACCGGTGGATACGATGTGCACCATGTGGGTTAAGACAGCGCGGCCCAGCACGTTTCCTAAGAATGCAGCCCAGTCTGGATGCTCTGGTGCGACCAAGTGTTCCTGTACGAATGTAAGGAAGTAGCGTGGGTTAAGGATGTTCTCCGCGAAGGCAAAGCCGATAGCTACGATGATGGCCATCTGCATAACGTCTTCAATGCTCGTGAACGATGTTTCGCCGCTCTTGCGTAGCACCCAGAATTTACTGAACTCTTCAATCAGTCCGACGAAGAGGAACGAAATAAGGGCAGCCACCAGCGTCGACTGCGCGCTGGCCATGCCCGAAATCGTATCCGTCACGAACATGTTCGTAGACTGCGTGAAACTTTCCGGAACAATCTTGAAGAGGAAGAAGTGCAGTTCAATACCGCGGCGCACCACTGCGTCGTAGAACAGAATCGGTGCGGTCGAAAGCATGCCCGACAAGAACATCAAGATGATCAAGTCCACACGCTGACGGTGGTAGCCTAAGAATAAGGCGCACCAGATAAGTGCAGGAATCAATGCAATGATGATGGCCAATAAGTGAGCCAAACGTTCTGCATCTGTTTCACCGAAGATGATGTGTACGCCTACCCAGAAGATGAACGTGGAAAGCACAACGACTTTCACACGTGGGCGCCATGGTCCAAAGAGGAAGCGCCAGACAATGTACAAACAGACAACACCCGCTGCGGTGAAGTATGGATTTGTACCGCCCTGGTTTAAGAGCGCGCGGTGGAACGAAATCAGAATGAACGTAATGATCGTGCCGATCATCGTGGCATACAGGTAGTGCTGCGATGTGGCTGGCCACTTCAGTCTGGCTACCACCCAACACACGCCCATGATACCGAACACACCGGCCATACGCATCCAACCGTGTGGTCCGTCGAATGGTGCAACGCCTCCCATGGTCTTAAGAGCCAAGAGGAAGAGCAACACGGTAACGAATACCACGCTGATGATGATTTGTATTGATGGCAGATACGGATGACGCTTTTCGATAGACGCCAACGATTCTTCTTCCAGGAAGAGCACGTTGAAGATGCCCATACAGACTCGGCCTAGAACAACAATCGCGATGAGTACCACCACAAACGTCAGCGCTTTTGAAGAACCGGTAGGGAGCGAGAACAACGAAAACGACGGCGCTTGTGCAAAAGCCACGTTCGGGAGGAACAGGCTGGCTGTAATGGCTTTGACAAGGGCCGAAATACGTTTATTTGTATGTGTCATTTATTAGTTAAATTATAACATATTTTGACAATTATTAAAAGTCCTATTTTAATCGCTTATAGCCTATTTAAGCCATTCCTGGTAGCTTGCCGGGGCTTTCCTCTCTTTCCTGTGCCAGCCACTTCTTTAGACCAGGTTGTATCGCTCTGTAAGCGCCGGGGGTTCATATTCCCTGGTTCAGACATCTATGGCGGTTTAGCAAACACCTGGGACTACGGTCCACTGGGGGTAGAGCTGAAGAACCGCGTCAAAAAACTGTGGTGGAAAACGTTCGTGCGCGAACGCCAGGATATGGTCGGTTTGGATAGCTCTATTTTGATGAATCCGAAGGTCTGGGAAGCCAGCGGCCATGTCGCCAACTTTGGTGATCCACTGGTGGATTGTAAGCAATGCAAACAACGATTCCGCGGTGATAAATTGCTGGAAGAAAAACTGGGAGTGGAAGCGGCGGCCATTCTTAAAATTGATCAGGTGCAGCCGATGTTGATGGCTGAGGAAATCCCCTGCCCTGCTTGCGGCAAAGTCGATTGGACGGTCGCAAAGAAATTTAATTTGATGTTTAAAACGCAGCAAGGTGTGATTGAAGGCGAGGGCGCCGACATCTATTTGCGACCAGAAACAGCGCAAGGAATCTTCGTAAATTTCAAGAATATTCAGCAAACCATGAGGTTGAAATTACCCTTTGGTGTAGCCCAAATCGGCAAAGCCTTCCGCAACGAAATCACACCAGGAAACTTTACATTCCGCACTCGTGAATTCGAACAAATGGAAATTGAATACTTCTTCGATGCCGAAGCAACCCCTTGGGAAGATATTTTCGCTGAATGGAAAAAACAGAGTTGGGCTTTCCTCACCGAGACACTCGGCATCAAGGCGGAAAATCTTCGTTTCCGCGATCATGAGAAAGATGAATTGTCGCATTACTCCAAAGGAACAACGGACGTGGAATATAAATTTCCATGGGGTTGGGGCGAGCTTTGTGCCGCCGCTGCGTACCGAACTGATTACGATTTAACCCAGCACCAAAAATTCAGCGGTGAAGATTTGAATTACACCGATCCAGAAAACCCACAGCGCAAGGTTGTCCCTCACGTTATGGAACCGTCGTTCGGTTCCGACCGTATTACGCTGGCCGTCATGTTAGATGCGTACGAGGAGGAAAAATTGGCGGAAGACGATATGCGTACTGTGATGAAATTCGATAAAAAGCTGGCCCCATTTGATGTGGCTATTCTGCCACTCTCAAAGAAGGAACCGCTGATTGCGAAGGCCCAAGAGTTGTACAAAAGAATTATTCAAGAAACGGACCTCACCGTCGATTTTGATATCACCGGAAGTATTGGAAAGCGCTATCCCCGTCAGGACGAAATCGGTACCCCAAAATGCATTACCATCGACTTTGGAACTATTGGAGAAGACAAGGAACAAGGTGCAGAAAATACGGTCACCATTCGTGACCGCGATAGCCTGGAGCAAACAAGATTGAACATTGTAGATATTGTAGAAGCACTCAAAAAACGTTGAGTTCGTCAGAAAGAAGGGGTATGTTTCTGAGCTATGGATAATTCCAATGCATTTGAAAAAGAACCCACAAATTTACAAACTTCCGAAAGAGGTAGCCCTACTGTAAATCGAGGAGAAACACGGGATAGTATTGCCCAGACCCTTGCAAAAGAATCTGAACCTAAAGTTGAAAGTAATATGGGCTGGAATCCAATAAGTTGGGTACATTGGTTTCAGAATGGCAATTTTCGGACTTCAGACAATCAACCACTGAAGACAACTGTACGGTACTCAGTACATGGCAAAAAAATGCACGCTTGGATTGGCAATACGAATCCTGTATGTCTGCTTTTTAGTTGGGATTCCTTTGGGAAAATTTCAGCCAAGATATCTCAGGGTGGTAACGGATATCAGCCAGTAGCAGATTTTAATGACCTACAAGAAAAACTACAGGGATTCAATGTTCTTAAAGAAGATAGAAGTAAAGAAACGGCGTAATTGAAAGCTTTTTTCTTGCGACCAAGGCTTTATTCCTTTATAAAATCCGCACTTCGCTTCTAACCGATCGCTTGCGGTCCTGCCTCGATTCCGAGGTCCCTCCGCTCCCACGGCGAAAAGACGTTAGAGGTTTGACTCAAGGATTCCCCCATTCTTTATGCCTATCCCTTCAACGAAGGAATTACTGGAAGCTGCCTGCCACTTTGGTCACAAGCGTGAAAAGTGGAACCCTCGCATGGCGCCATTTATTCACAGCGTCCGTAACGGTATTCACGTTATCGATTTAGAAAAGACGCATGAGCGCTTGGGCAAAATGTGCGAACAACTCCGCAAATTACAGAAGGAAGGTAAGAGCATCCTGTTTGTTTCTACCAAGCAACAGAGCACGGTCTTCATTGAACAACTCGGTAAGAATTTAGGTCAGCCTGTGGTAACGAAGAAATGGATTCCCGGCCTACTCACAAACTGGGCAACCATTAAGCAACGCATTAAGCACTACCTCGATTTGCAACGCTCGTTCCAAACCGGTGAAGTAGAAAAGTACACCAAGAAGGAACAGACCGAGCTCCGCAAGGAACTTGCAAAATTAGATACCGCCCTCTCCGGCGTTGCCGGCATGACGGGTGTTCCACATGCAATGTTCGTGGTAGATGCCGTGCGTGACAAAGTCGCTGTCTTAGAAGCCAGAAAACTCGGTATTCCCGTCTTTGGCATCTGCGATACCAATGCTGACCCTGATTTGTTTACCGCTTTCGTGCCTTGTAACGACGATGCGGTTCAATCCATCAACATTATCCTCTCCACGGTGGCAAAGGAACTTGGTACGTCACTGGATGTAGAGATTAAGGAGCAAAAGCCTGCTCAAGAATAATTTCCCTTCTCCCCATTTCTCATGGCCGATATTTCTGCTGCTGCTGTCGCTTCTCTCCGCGCCCGAACGGGTGTCTCTATTCTTGAGTGCAAGAAAGCCCTCGAAGAAGCTAATGGTGATGAGGAAAAGGCGATCGATATTCTTCGCTCCAAAGGCTCCGCCTCGGCTGCAAAGAAAGCTGGCCGTGACCAAAGTGAAGGTTCTGTTTTCATGGCTCAAAACAATGCAAAAGCAGCTGTTGTACTCCTCCGCTGCGAAACGGACTTTGTCGCTCGCGATGAAAACTTCCAAGCCGTCGGACAAGAAATTGCCGATGCCGCTTTGAGTGATGGTGCCGACAAGGCAAAAGCAGTCGCCGAAGAAAAGGTGCCAGCCCTTATTCAGAAATTGGGTGAGAATATTTCATTAGGTGATGTACAAATTGCAGAAGGTGACATTATTGGTGCGTACCTCCACAGCAATAAAAAGATTGGAACGCTCGTTGCTCTCAACGGAGGCAGTTCCGTTGATACTGCTAAGGACATTGCCATGCATGCTACGGCGATGAATCCTCAATTCGTCAGTCCCGATGAAGTATCGGAAGAGGTGCTCAATAAGGAAAAGTCTATTTGGGCAGAGCAGCTTAAAGACGAAGGTAAGCCAGCGCCCATTGTCGAAAAGATTATGATGGGTAAAGAAAAGAAGTTCCGTGAAGAGAATGCGCTGCTCAAACAGGCGTTCGTAAAGAACCCTGAACAAACCATAGAACAGCTCTTAGGAGGCGCAACGGTGGCTTCCTACATTCGTTTAAGCGTGGACTAAAGCCTCAAGAAAGAGTATACTATTGGTGATGGCTGGTAAGGCTGACATCCTCATTTCCGAAGACGACACCGTATTACGCGAGGTTTACTTAAAGAAATTCACCCTCGCCGGTTACGACGTTCGTGTGGCAAGTAACGGCCAAGAAGCGTTGGATCTCATTGCTACGAAAGCACCAGACGCTTTAATTTTAGATATCAACATGCCAGTGCTGGATGGTTTTGCTACGTTAGAGAAGTTACCAAAGGACAAGCGTTCCTACCCTGTCGTTATTCTTACAAACCTCGCTGATGAGGAAAATAAGAAGCGCGGTGTGTCACTGGGCGCTGATGACTTCTTCATCAAGAGCCAAATGACCATTAAGACGCTCTTGGAGATGGTGCAGAACTTAGTAAAGAAATAGATACACGAGACGCTGCTGAAGTATTCGGCTGGTTTTTCCAGTATTCTCGTCCGTAGGTAATCAAGGTAAGATGTATCTATGTCCCAGTGGCTCTTCCTTGCCATAGGCCTCGTTCTCCTCGCGTTACTGCCGGTGGGCTTGCTGGCGCTTTTGCGCTACCTCGCCGACCTCAAACGCCAGGAAGATTTGGTCTTCCTGCAAATCTTAGTGCCAATTAAAGAAGGCAAAGAGGATAAGGAGACCGATTCCGAACGATTCTCTTCGGGGCAGGACTTCAAAGAAGTCCTCGGAATAATGGACCACTTATATCAATCGCTCTACGCACTGCACGACCATCACCTCTCACGGTTATGGCATGGTCAGCCCTTCCTCTCTATGGAATACGCCGCCCTAGCCGGTGAAATTCTTTTTTTCGTGGTCTGTTCACGCCATGACGCCGAATTTGTCGAAAAGCAAATTACCTCGTTCTACCCAGACGCTGTCATTGATGAAGTGGAGGACTACAACATTTTTACCGAATCATCGCACGTGTCCGCCCAAGTGTTATTACCAGCCAAACACTTTGCGACGTCGTTCAAGACGTACCAACAATTAAAGAGCGATCCGCTCAGTACCATAACCAATGCATTCTCTAAATTGAAACCAAGTGAAGGCGCTGCCGTGCAAATTGTTATTCGGCCCGCCAAGTCTGGCTGGCAGAACAAACTGCACAAGCAGGCCACAGCACTCTTAAACCCCAAGAAGCACGGTCGCAGTTGGTTGAATCCACTCAACTTGGCTTCCGTTCTCTTTGGCTTCTTCGCCTTTGGCCAAGAAGTAGTCGACTTAAAATCGACTGAATCGAGCGGCGAACGTATCACGCAACAGCAAGAGGAATACAGCAAAGCCGTTGATGAAAAAGCGAGTGGACCGGGGTTCACCGCTGTCATCCGCATTGTGACCTCCGCTGATACGTTGGCCCGCAGCAAAACATTGCTTTCGGCAGTCCTTGGTTCTTTCGGACAATTCGGCGACGTCCGCGGCAATCACTTCACCATGCCGGCATTTGTAAAAAAGAACATGATCATTCGCCAATTCATTAAGCGCAGCCCGCACCGCGCGCTCCGCCAAAAATTGGCTCCTACCATGTTGCTTGGCGCTAGTGAGCTCACTAGCTTGTGGCACTTGCCGAATATTAAGTACAACAAAGTGGAAACTATTAAATGGCAGCGTGCCAAAATTGCACCGGCTCCAAAGAGCATTCCAGAGGATGGTCTGTTCTTAGGAACCAATACGTACCGTGGCGCCCGCAAACCAATCCATATTAAGAACGAAGACCGCTTCCGTCACTTCTACGTGGTCGGACAAACCGGTACCGGTAAATCGTCCATCATTCAGGTGATGGCACGTCAGGACTTCCATCAAGGCCGTGGCCTGTGTGTAGTGGATCCACACGGTTCGCTGATTGAAGACTTGATGCCGTATATTCCTCGGGAACGAGCTGATGACGTCATTTACTTTAACCCCGCTGATACAGAGCGCCCGATGGGCCTCAATCTTCTTGAAGGCAAAACCTCGGAAGAAAAAGACCTGATCGCTTTAGATGCCATGAACATGATGGTGAAAATGTTCGGTAATGAGGTGTTCGGTCCTCGTATTCAAGACTACTTCCGCAATGGTTGTTTAACGTTGATGGATGACGATGAAGAAGGTGGCGCCATTACAGACTTGGTAAAGCTCTTCACTGACGATGAATGGCAGAAATACAAAGTGAGTAAAGTGAAGAACCCCATTGTGCGCGCCTTCTGGGAAAAACAGATGGCTGCAACCGGTGCCCGTGAAAAGGGTGAAATGATTCCGTACTTTGCAGCGAAGTTCGGTCAGTTCTACACCAATGCCTTGATGCGCAATATCGTTGGCCAAACAAAGAGTGCCTTCGACATTGCGGACTGTATGAACAACGGCAAGATTCTGCTGATGAACCTGAGTAAAGGTCTCATCGGCGACATTAACTCACAACTCCTGGGTATGATCGCCGTGAACAAGATTCAAGTCGCTGCTATGCGCCGACAACGTCAGAGTTCGGCTGAACGACGCGACTTCTTCCTCTACATCGACGAATTCCAAAACTTCGTCACGAACTCCATTGAATCCATTCTCTCCGAGGCTCGTAAGTACCGCCTTGGCCTCATCTTGGCGCACCAGTACTTAGACCAGCTGGAGAAGGATGATAAGTTGAGCGGCTCGGTGAGTTTGAAAGGCGCCATCTTCGGCAACGTCGGCACTATGATGTTCTACAAAATCGGTCCGCAAGATGCCGAAGTCTGTGCCAAAGAAATGGCACCAGTTTTCTCGGAGCAGGACTTGGTCAACCTAGAAGCCTTTAAGGGCTGCATGAAATTGAGCGTCGATAACCAGCCATCACGGCCATTTAGCATCGACATTCCAAAGCCATGGCTCGATACAACCTATCCTCGCGATGACCAAGCCGCCGAGGCATACAAACAATTAAGCCGCCTTACGTACGGGCGACAACGGGAGTTTGTCGATCGGGAGATTTTAAGGCGTATTGGTTAAGCTGTGTGCTGAGCCAGCAACAAGATTCTCTCTGCTTCTTGTTCCACCTCGCGCTCTATTCCTTCAACGGTTGTAACGGCATTGGGTGTATCTGCTAGAGCTTTCCATGTCTTAGCGGCTTCCATAGGATTAAATGTGCTTCCTATAAAAGCGTGATAGCTTGGAGACAAAAAAGTCAGACTCGTTCCATATCTTTTATTCAATATTTCATTGAAAAGCCGCTTTTGCTGGAGGATGACGGCTAATAATTCACTATCAGCTCCATCAACAACGCCGTTCAGTTGCTCTATTGCCGACGGAGAATTAAAGGAGACCATAGTTATCGTAGTGCAATGGTACTTACGGGCACTGCATGGATTAAGTAACGCTGTGTAATGCTATCTGGTGGCCAACAGGTGTAGAGGATTAATGATTCACCTGTGCCGTTGTCTTCAAAACGGCTCGTGTCGCTAGCAGCAACTGCTTCTTCGTACGTTACTTCGTATTCGTACAACTTACCATCATAGGTTACGTAAATGCGATCTCCAGCTTTTAACTCATTAATCTTCCGGAAGATCTTGGTGTATTGGCTGACGTCCCATGGGTAGCCGCTACTGTGACCGTAGACCATGATTTTGCCGCCGTTGCCTGGGTAACTAAACAAGTGGCCCACACCCTGTTGGAGCGGTGCTAACACACCTTCTTTCGTGAATGGATCCGACGGGTGCGAAATGGTGAGATCAGTGATGCCTGCTTTTGGAATGGTAATAGAGAAGTATTTTTCTGATGCGTAAGGGCTGCGTGAGACATCGTTCACGCCGGTGTTACTGGAGCTACCGACCGATACAACTGCTGGTTGACCCGCATTGATCGACGAACGCTGTTGAGGACGAACCGCCTGATTGGAATTGCTTGCGATGATGACGGGCTGCGCTTGAGCAATCGGTTGTTGATTCACGGATTCGACGAACGCCACGGCACCGCTCTTTTGGATGCTGTGTAAGCGGTAAGCTATCTCGAAGAACTCACCACGGGTAATCGCTGTGCCTAAGCGGAGCTGTGTTTGACGTGGCAGTAAGTTGCGCTCGATGGCTCCGTTTACTGCCGGTGTGTACCACTGGTTTGGATTATTCTCGATGCGGCTACTCTGTTGGAACTGATCGCTGCTTTCGTTGAAGGAACGCATTAGTAGAACTACTGCTTCTTCGGTGCTGAGTAATCGCCCCGCACGGAATGTGCCGTCGTCGTACCCGCGCACAATGTTTTTTTCAAAGGCTGTTTCTAAGTACGGTGCATACCACTGGTCTTGGTTTACATCTACGAACAGACTGAGTGGTGGCATGTGGTTCATGTACCAATCAACCCGTGATTGGAATTCTGGGTGCGCACTGATGATAACTTTAATCGCCTCCGCGCGGTTCAGGGGAGCGTATGGCTTCCCTTCTCCGCTGCTGTAACCTTGCACAATTCCTTCCGTGCTTAAGTACGCGAATGCATCTTCAAAACCCGTCCCCTGCACATCTGTAAAAGACGCGGCAGTTGCTTCACTGGCAATCGCGAAGACTAGAAGGATAGCCACCACTGCTTTCTGAGGAAATCGCATAGGGTAGGCGAAAGTAAGGAGTTATATAGTAAACAATTCTATTATTTTGTCAATACTCACTTCCACTGCTAGACTCTGCCGGAATGGCGCTCCAAATAGGCATTGTTGGCCTCCCTAACGTCGGCAAATCGACCCTCTTTAATGCCCTTACAGGCTCCAGAGGGGCAGAAGCGGCAAATTACCCGTTCTGCACCATAGAACCAAACGTAGGGGTGGTAGAGGTGCCTGATGACCGCCTGAAGAAGCTCACCGAGATGGTGAAGCCTGAAAAGGTCATTCCAGCGGCGGTTGAATTCGTCGATATTGCCGGCCTCGTGAAAGGCGCTAGCAAGGGCGAAGGACTCGGCAATAAATTTCTTGGTGCCATCCGCGAGGTGGATGCCATCTGCCATGTTGTGCGTGCCTTCGACGATGGCAATATTATTCACGTCGATGGATCGGTGGATGCCAAGCGCGATCGTGAAACGATTGAGACTGAATTAATCTTGGCGGACCTAGATGCCATTGAGAAACGCTACGACAAAGCAGTAAGTGCCGCTAAATCTGGTGATAAAGATAAAGCCAAAGAGCGCGACCTCCTGAAGAAGATTCAAGAGGGTTTGTCGGCAGGAAACTTGGCGATTAGTGTCGAGCTGGACAAAGATGAGAAGCTTTTGATGAAGATGATTCCCCTCCTCACCTACAAGCCAATCATTTACGCTATGAACGTGGCAGAGACAGAGCTGAAATCCTTTGATGCCGCTGCCGCTAAACAGCGCATGAACTTGCACCCTGGGGAGCAAGTCATCGCCATTAGCGCGAAGGTAGAAGAAGACCTGCAAGATCTAACCGGTGAAGAACGCGCTGAGTTCCTGAAAGACCTTGGTATTACTTCTTCTGGGTTAGACCAATTGATTCGTGCCGCCTACGACGCTCTAGGCTACATCACGTTCTTCACCGCCGGCCCCAAAGAGGTGCGCGCCTGGAACGTTACGAAAGGTTCCACGGCACCGAATGCCGCCGGTGTCATCCATACGGATTTCGAGCGTGGCTTTATCCGGGCTGAAACCATTGCTTACCAAGACTTCGTAAACCACGGCGGTGAAACAGGCGCCAAAGAAGCGGGCAAGATGCGACAGGAAGGCAAGGAATACATTGTGAAGGATGGCGATATTTTCCACTTCCGGTTCAATGTATAGTGAGCCCTTATGAGCACTGAACTCACCATTGAACAAGTAGAGCAATACTGTACCGTTATCCAAGATTCGTGGGGTCCCACAACAGGGCAGCCGCAAGAAAATATGCGTGAATCTTTAGGGAAAGTGGAGCTTTCACCTACCTTCAACACTCACCTGGGTTGGATTGATGACGACTATCTCCAAATGAGTAGCTATATGCCTCACTTGGTCGCGGCTACAAAGGGAAACCTTTCTTTGTTTGTCTTCGATCCTTATGAAGATACGATTGAAGCTGCCCTCGAAAAAATACGCTTAGCAGCGACAAACATTCTGCTCGTTGATTATGAATTGGGAACTCGCCGCGCCCCCGCCTATGGGGACGATTTGGTGAAGCTGATCAAAGCAGATCCTAACGCACCAATCTGCGTTGGGTTTTCTGGTGAGCCTTCCAATGACCAGCGCTTTTATAGAGCGGGCGCAGAAGCATTTCTCTGGAAAACTTCGGATCCTGTAAGAATACGAGAACGTATGTGGAAACTTCTGACGCGCCTCACTGATTCGCCTTCGAACCCATGACCTTCATTGCCCGTCAGGAGCCTTTCACGTGTGAACATTGCGGTGCATCCGTAGAGCCTTTAGAAAACGGCAGCTACCGCAACCATTGCCCACACTGTTTGTACTCCAAGCACGTAGACAGCAAAGGTCCCGGTGACCGCGCTTCAACGTGCGGTGGGTTGATGGCACCGGTCGGCCTCGACCAACGCTCAGGAAAAGGCTTCATGATTATTCACCGGTGTACTCGCTGTATAAAAGAATTACCCAATAAAGCCGCTCCAGACGACGATTTAACGAAGATTCAGTATCCGTAGCGGTGTACGATTGTTCAACACATTTATTCACCTTTTATCGCTTTTGCAAGGGCTCTTTTCACTATTGCCTTGAAAAGTATATGCCGCAGATATTAGGCTCGCATTCTTATGAAGTATTTCGTCGCACTCTGCGCAGTCGGCTTACTGTTCGTCAACTTTTAGTTGTTCGACAGGCTCACGGCAAATTGGGAAACGTACTGATCGTTGACGCTGCTTGTTATAAAGAGCTTCTCCGAGACTGAACCTTCCGGAAGTACAACAATTTGATCGTTATGAGTATCAGGATTTACATCAATACCAACATTGAACTGACCAGCCTCTAACGCCTGCTTTAGCGCGTCAGGCATAGCATCTAAGACTGCTTCAATCCCCTGCTCTCGCAGATCTTTTTCAATCTGCTGCTTTAGCATCTCTTTCACCTGTGGCTCTGTCTCCAGCGCAAACTTGAGCTCGGCAATCAATTCATTACGATCCATCTCTTCTTTTAAGTCTTCAGGCCCCTTCACCTTCTCGCGTAATTTTTCGTACTCTGCCGGGCTGCGTCGAATGCGCTCAAAGAGTTTTTGGCGTTCGTGCGATGGTAAGGAGTCGAGCCAGGAAGACATGCGGAAATAGTAGAGTAATTACGTACTCAACTACAGCCGCTCGTAGCGCCACAATCCATGCAGAGTTCACAGGAACCATTACGCTTCATGCGTACGCTTCCACAACCGGAACACATGGCACCAGTGAAACCTTGGGCTTTGGCTTGTTCAAGCTTGGTGGTGGCGGTTACAGGCTCGGCTGACTTTGCGACCGGCGTCATTTCTAGCTGGTCATTAAACTGCATGGTCTGCATATTGCCGACCGGTGCGCCTTCATCAACAATTGGCAGACGCATGGCAAAGGCATCTTTGCTCTTACTGCCCGTTTCGTAGGCCATTTCGACTAATTCTTTGTTGTGGTACTTCATGGCTTTCTCTTTCGTTAAGAACTTCAGCGCTAGCCAGCGACCGAGGTAATCCATAAAGCTCTTT
>CAZXUD010000015.1:0-14676 GCA_964643805.1 uncultured Candidatus Peribacteria bacterium
TAGCAGCAGTGCGGTCACTCACGACAGAATCCTTTGATTCGCGGGTTGGATTCAACTCCGATAACTTTTTCGACATGCGCAGTTTGAGGCGAATAGCTTTCGTGTCTGATCCTTTGTTCGAATTGAGGTAAATTTCTTTGGCACGAATACGCAAGGCAGAGCTTGATTCTATATTCCTTCGGTCGGTCTTTGCGGCAGCACCACGTTCTTGGCGAGCGCGGCAACGGAGGTAGTCTTGTCCTTTCTCGTACACACAAGCACGATAAATATCATTTTGGTTCGCTGCCATTGCAGTCAACGGCAACAAGCTGGACATAGCCGTGAGGACGGCAGCGGAAAAAATACGAGTGTGTTTCATAGAAAAGGGATTGGAAAATCGAGGCAACCGTACCTTAGAGAGTGCAGGGATTGGTATTGCGCCTACCGCTATTTGCATATTCTGTATCATTTCGCTTGCTGAAGCCCGTGGGGTTCCTTACACTCCCTCGGCTTTCCTTTATACCTATGTTCGCAGTTGTGGACATCGCCGGTTTTCAAGAGATGGTGCGCCAAGGCGACCAGCTCGATGTGCCTTTACAGGCCTCTGAGGCCGGTAAGGTCATTAAATTCGATAAAGTGCTGTTGGTAGCCGCTTCCGATACAGACGTCATGGTGGGGGCTCCATTACTGGCAGGTGCTTTTGTAGAAGCGAAAGTTATTGAGCACGGTCGTGGCGATAAGATCCGCGTTTCCAAAATGCGCCGCCGCAAGCGTTACCGTCGTGTGCACGGTCACCGCCAAGATTTCACCACGATTGAAATCACAAAGATTACTACCAAGTAGTCGATCTTATTGATTATCTATTTGTGCTCGGAGCTGTTTCAACGTGTCCAACGTCACACCTAAGTTTTGTAGTTGCGCTAACGTTTCTCCTAAACGTTCATGCGCTTTTAATAAATGATGGAGGTAACTTTTAATGTGTGTGCGGCTCGTGGGAACAGGGGACTCAGCATCAATGGGTGAATGGTCGTCACGGAACTGGCTCGCGATGACACGAATATCGCTACCGTCGTTCATCAAGATAGTGCCATGACGTGCCAGCCGCATCGGCAATACACAGTCGAACATATCGATACCGAGAGCCACACATCGCTTGAGCTGCTCGCGTTCGCCAACGCCCATCAGGTAACGAGCAGCGTCTTCAGGAAGTAAGGGGGCGATTTCGCCTACCACGCTGTACATATCGTCGGAAGATTCTCCCACCGCTAAACCACCGAGGGCGTAGCCATCAAATCCAATGGCTTGTAACTCCTCAGCACATTTCTTTCGTAGATCTCGTTCCAGGCCCCCTTGAACAATACCAAAGAGCAGCGGACCACTCCGGCCGCTTTTCTTTTTGTATGCTTCATTCAGGCGTTTGCATTCCTTGGCCCAACGCAGTGTTCGATCAACAGCCCTTTGAATCTCTGGTCGTGAAGCAGTCGAGGGAGGACATTCATCGAAACACATGATGATGTCCGCACCGAGTGCGTGCTGGGTTTGCATAGATTCTTCTGGTCCCATAAAAAGTGCATCACCATTTAAATGGTTCTGAAACTTCACTCCGTCGTCATTAATTTTGGCTCGCCCGTTTTTTGCAAAGGAGAATACTTGGTAACCACCCGAGTCAGTGAGAATGGGTTTGTTCCAACCAATGAACGGATGTAATCCGCCCGCACTCTCTATCACGGCATCACCTGGCTGAAGCTGTAAGTGATACGTGTTGCAGAGAAGAACCTGAGCGCCGAGTGATAACAGTTCTTCGTGCGTTATGCCTTTCATAGCGCCCGCTGTGCCCACAGGCATAAAGAACGGCGTTTCTAGAACACCGTGTTCTGTGTGCAGGGAACCGCGGCGGCCGAGAGGAGTAGATTTCTGTAATTCAAAAGCGGACACGGAACCATTGTCTCTGGGGGGAGTGGCTTGGAGCAATGATTTTCTGGGCAGATAGCTTGCCTTCTTCGGTTCTGAATTTTAGGGTGCTTAGCTATGCCTTATCAAAACGTTTCTATATTCGGTGCCACAGGTAATGTGGGTAGTGAACTTACACATCAGATTGTTGATTTAGATCAGGAGAATCGAGGTCATATCAACCCTACACGTATTGTTGGCTTAGCCAACAAGTATGACGGATATTATTTAGATGCAAAAGGAATTAAAGAGGCAGCTCAGATCGTGAGTGTCCGCAGTGAATTTGCATATGGAGCCGAACGTTACTCAGATTTAAAAGATGTCATTAAAAAAGCTTGTGACTGGCTGGATGGCGATGTCGTCTTTGTTGACGCAACTGCGGACAGCAGTGAGACCATGAGAGAAATTCATCGTTACATTATCGATTCTCGACTAAAAATTGTAACGGCAAACAAGAACCCCATCGCATTGTGTAGTGCTGAAGAATTTGATTATTTAACAAAGCATCGCGACCAGTACGGTTACAATGCTGCTGTTATGGCAGGAGGTGATGCCGTTCCCTTTTTACAGGATAGCTATGATATAAGTGATCCTGTTTATCGCATAGAAGGCTGTTTTTCTGGAACTCTAGGCTATGTTTGCAGTGAGTTGGAAAAGGGAAGGTTATTTTCAGAAATTGTAAAAGAGGCAAAAGAATTAAAATATACGGAGCCACATCCTTGGGATGATCTTTCTGGTTTAGATGTAGCTCGTAAACTTTGTATCTTAGCTCGGTCGGCTGGCTATCGTATTGAATTCGAGGACATTCAAATTGAATCCTTCATTCCTAAGGAATATCAGGATATAAAAAACACAAATGATTTTATGCAATCGTTGCATCTTCTTAATGAAGACTTTGCAAAAAGAGTTTCTTCGGCAGCGAAACAAAAGAAAGTATTGAGGTATGTAGCGTCACTTGAAAAAACGTCGAATGGTCCTTTACTCTCAGTGGGACTAAAAGAGGTAGATAGAAATAGTCCAATCGGCTCACTTCAAGGTACGAGCAATATTGTTGCCATAACGACGAAATTACGAGCACCTGAAAATGACCCACATGTAATTCGTTCCAAAGGTGCCGGTTTAGAAAAAACTGCTGCCGCCATTCGCGCTGATCTTCTGAAGTTTTTGCCGGGCAGAAAGGCAAATGGCCGTGATTTGAATCACCTTGCCTAAAGCCTACTCTTACATTCTACTCACTTGAGTGTCTGATGCATTAGGATGAGGATGAGAGGCGGAAACGCTTTATTCCTTCCCACTTCTTTCCATGCTGGATAGCAAATATTCACCAATGACAGGAAGTTCCAAGAAAATCGCCGGTTGTTTCCTGCGCGTTGTCTTTGGACTTTCTCTCTTACTCATTGGTATTGGTCATTACATGTCACTCGCTAGTCTTAGTACGATGATCTCCGATGGACTCGGACCCTTGGCTGGTATCGGCTCAATTTGGGCATACATCATGCCTGCCTTAGAAATTATTGCTGGTATCACGCTGACTATTAACATGTATCGCCCTGCAGGTGCTTGGGCTGCTGGTCTCGCTTTTGGTTCCATGGCAATTGGAACATTGGCGAAAACTCTTTTGTCCGGCGCTGATTTAGGCGCGGGTATGGGTATGGCACAAGTGTCCTTGCTCTGGTTGCTCTTCCTCTACTTTGCTCTCAAGTCTTCGGGTTGTGGCTCAGGTTGTAATTGTGGACCAGATTGCAACTGCGGCGCATCTCACACTCACTAGTCATTCATAAAAAAAGCCTCCGAGCGTCGGAGGCTTTTTTTTAATGCAAAAGATTATTTCTTCTCCTTTGGTTTTACATCCGATGCACGCTTTACGATTTTATCAATCAAGCCGTAGTCCAACGCTTCGGAAGCTTTCATAAACTTGTCGCGCTCTGTGTCGGAGACAACTTGAGCGAGAGGCTTTCCAGTATGTTCAGCAATGAGTTGGTTTAAGAGGCCCTTCGTCTTAAGGATGTGCTCAGCGTGAATAGCAATATCGGTTGCTTGGCCTTCGGTGCCGCCGAGTGGTTGGTGGATCATAATTTCCGAGTGTTCCAAGGCAAAGCGCTTACCCTTCGCGCCGCCCATCAAAATGATGGCGCCGCCGCTGGCTGCCATGCCAAGACACACAGTCGAAATATCTGGTTGGACGTATTGCATGGTGTCGTACATGGCCAGCGTGGAACTAACTTGTCCGCCTGGTGAGTTCACGTACAAAATAATGTCTCGCTTTGGATCTTCCTTTTCTAAGAAGAGAAGCTGAGCTATAACGGAGTTGGCAATGTCATCATTGATCGGTGTTCCAAGGAACACGATGCGTTCCTCTAGAAGGCGAGAGTAAATGTCGTACACGCGCTCACCGAATTGAGTTTTTTCTATCACCGTCGGAATAATGAAGTTCTGCGGTGTAATGTGACCGCGACTAATACCGTCGGCAATAGATGTAATTTTTGGGTGCATGGGTAGAATTGGTTAGGGAATTCACTACTATTTTAGCAAATTTTTGCCTCCCTCGGCAGTTGGTCAAAAGATGCAATGTGTTGCATTTCCACTATGTAAGGTTATCTTAACTAACTCATGAATTCGTCTATAACCTCGTCCCACTGGCAGAATCGCATTACCTCATTTTTGCAAACGGCTCAGGAGCCACTCCTGGTAATTGTGGGGCCTACGGCAAGTGGTAAAACATCTTTCTCGATTGATGTGGCTCAATGGCTGACGGCAGCGGGAAAGCAGGCAGAAATTGTGAATGCTGATTCGCGACAACTCTATCGATTTCTCACCATTGGAACTGCCAAAATCAGCGCTGAGGAAATGCAGGGGATTCCACATCATCTGATTGATGTCCTTAATCCAGATGAAGAGGCAACGGCTGGTTGGTACCAAGAAGCGGCCGAAAAAGTGATCGGAGAAATTCGTTCGCGAGGGAATATTCCAATGCTAGTGGGAGGATCTATGTTGTACGTCAGTGCAATTACCGATGCGCTGACGTTTGCCAATTATTCCGATGAAGGGCTGCGCCGATCACTCACGAAAGAATACGAGAAAGATAATGGCGCTTCACTCCTTCAAAAATTACAGGAGTTAGACTCTGAAGAAGCTGCTCAAATTGAGCCGCGCAATAAGCACCGCTTGATTCGAGCAGTCGAAATTTGTCTCCTGAGTGAAAAAGTTAAATCAGAAGCTGTACCGAGTACCGAACTGCGTTCAAAAGAAAATCGGAGCAAACACGATCTCCTGATGTTTGGCATAGAGTGGCCACGAGAGACGTTGGTAGATCGCATCAATCAACGAACAGCAGCTATGTTTAGCCAGGGCTGGATACAAGAAGTCCAAGGTCTTTTAAAGCAGGGATACGGAGCAGAGGCGCCAGCAATGAAAAGTCATGGCTATCGAGAAATCATCCAATTTCTAACGAGCAATGAACCCTCAACAGTCAAAGAGCTTCAAGAACTGATCGCTTCTAAAACACGTCAGTACGCCAAAAGACAAATGACCTGGTGGAAACCTGATACACGTATTGAATGGTTGTCTTCTTAGAAGACGAATGCGTCGTGGTGTTCTTCTATCCGCTGTTTCATTTGCCACAATTGTTCCACCATCGTTTTCACATGAACGGTATCACCGGCGGAACGCATGCTTTGGATGATGCGGATTTGATGAGCAATATTGGCCAGCGACAAATCTACTTTGTCCTGCCACTCGTCGCTCAACGATTCATACACTTTTTTCTTCAAGAACGTCTTCGGCTCGAAAGGATCAATCTTTCCACTATCAAGCAGAGAAAAAAGAGTCTCTAAAAAAACTTTATGATCGTCTGTAACGACACCTGAAACCGGCGTGCCGGCTTGCACCTGTTTCTTTTCATTAAGTTTGGCATGCTTCTTTAAAGAAGCGCTGAACGTATCCATGGTTTTTAGTATACGTCTGTTAGGTGCCTATTACGAGAGATGTCGTCCGGGAGCCAAAATTCATCCTGGTACAGTATTTGATAAATACATAAAAATATAGTATAATACTATAAACACATATGAAGACCGCATTCGCTAGTTTCCAAACCTTTGCGCGCAGCCACGACGATTTAATCGCGTTTCATGCCACGTTCTTAGTGCTGTCATTTCTAGCTGCGGCACTTTTGAATCTTGGCTTTTTTGCACTGCTCATTATTGCGCACATGGCGTTGGACCTCGCAAAGTATTATGACCAACATGCTGAGTGGCGGTTAGCTATTAAGAGTGTGCTCCACGAAAATCTTTTAGATATTTCCTTGTTAATGGTGGCACTGGTGATTTCGGTGTATCTCCATCATTCGGTTGTTATCGTCGCAGTCAGCGGTTTGGCAAAAGTTGAAGTTTCCTTTGTTCGCTTCGTCGCTAGTTTGTTGCCTCGTGTTGCTATCCTTCGTCATATCGTCACTATTTTTTCTCAGTTTCATGCACACGTAGGATCTTTGCAGTTGAAAGGTTTCGTTTGGATTGATCGCATTTACTTAGGTTGTGTGGCCACGTGCTTACTACTCTTGGTATTTGCAGCACCAATTATGGGTGTAGAAGCGAGTGTTGTTCGTTGGGTTATTTTGTGGGAATTAGTGCCTTGGTACGTTTAAAGGTCTAAGGCTTTTTCTACCTGTTTCACTTCGTCATACCATTGCTGCGATTGCGGCTTATTTCCGTAGCGTTCTCTAAAATCCTCAAAGCGTTCATCGAGTGATACGACTTGGTCATTTTTCACGCGTTTGTCTGCGTAGTAGAGCAATTGCTGCTCGATGGTAGATTCTACCGTGGCACTATTCCGGAGGCCATGCGTTCTGACTATTTCGGCGAGTTCAGGAAAACCTTGTTCTTGCAGAAAGGCAGTGCAAGCTGCTTCATGGTGCAAGCCGGCGTAGCGTTGTTTCCACGTTGCCCAGGTCACTTCCTCCTCCGCAGTGTTATTTATGTTCTCCGGATGTCCGCCCAGTACGAAATCAATAAAGCGAAAGAGATCGTGCAATTGGGCCGCTTTCTTTAGTGCTTCTTTTCGGACAACTCTTTTCGATGCTAGGACTTTATCAGCCAACTCCGCTGCGAATGCTGCCACTGATTCGCAATGATCAATAATATGCTGAGGAAGTTTTGCTTCTTGTCGCCACGCTTGAATTTGTTCATCGGTGGGTAGCGTCATGTCGTACCATGTCACCTTGAGATCACGAATATCTTTTTCCGGTTCTGAAAAATGAAGTTCAATGCGTTTGTCGTGAGGCGGACTCTTCAAGCGTTCAGCCCATTCAATGCACCGAATGCCTTCGTGGTCATTGGTACTTTGAATCAACTCGGCACTTTGTTCAGGCGTTAGTCGATAGAGATCAATATGAATGAATTCACCCAATTTGGTTTGGTATCGCTGCTCCAAAGCATATGTAGGGCTGGTTAACGATTGGTTTACCCCTAAGGATTCCGCGAAGCCCTGAAGGAAGGTGGTCTTCCCAGTGCCCAGTTCTCCATGGAGCAAAATGTCTACTGGAACTCCATAAAGGCTATTCGTCAAAGAAGCGCTACAGGAGCGCGTTTCTGAAGGGTTTAGGAGCCTAAAATGGGCTGTTTGAGGCATTGCAGAAATAGTATAAATATGTTACAATATACATAACATAAATATCACTATGAACTTCAAAAATAAACGTCCAAAAGTGCGCTTCAAGCATACCCCCCTTCATAACCGTAGGGAATTACGCGTGATGTCTTATTTGAAGCATCGGTCACACTTCTGGTTAACGACGCTTTCTCTTACAGCATTCATCGTAGGGAATATGGTCGGCCAACACGGCTGGTACGTTTTTTGGAAATCGGTTTTGGGTGCCGAAGATATTCTTTACACAGGGACGGTTGCACCAATTGAATTTGTACCTGACTATCAACGTTGGGCTGAGTACGGTGGTGACCCTCATTTGCATACCTACCGACAAGTGCCTGCGAACGTTTTAATTCCATTGCCTTCGTACAGTGCGGACGCAAAGCGTAATCAAACCGAAAGTGAGTTGTCTCAAATTGTTTTCTCAGTCGGACACTTAGGAGCGTACGACACAGGAGGGGATCACGATGGTTCTCACCCCGGTATTGATATCCGTGTGCCAGTCGGAACCCCAGTGCGTTCCATGGCCAACGGTATTGTGGCTGACGTTCGCAATGATGTTGGTGGTTACGGACAATTGGTGGTTATCAAACACCCAAATGTGCCGGATCCTGATAAGCCTACGAAGACCACAACCCTTTACTCTGTGTACGCTCACCTTAGTTCCAGCTATGTAACCGTCGGTTCGCTAGTACAGAAAGGGGAGAGGATTGCCCTCTCGGGACAAACTGGCTTCGCCAGTGGTCCGCACCTGCACTTCCAGGTTGATCGCGATACAGCTCCTTGGCATCCATACTGGCCATTCAGCGGAGTGGAAGCACGCTTGGCTGGCATGAGCTTAACGCAGGCTGTGAATGCTGGATTGCACCAAGAGCGTGGCGATGAATACACCGTGAACCCACTCCTCTATGTGCAAGCAAACTATCAAGCTACCACGTTAGTAGTAGACGCAAGCGAACACTCTTCTGCTCCTAGTGAGCGAGGTGGCGAACGCTTACTGACGCGCGCTGAAGAGCGTGCAAAAGCACGCCTTGCGAAGCGCGGCGTAGAAACAAAGATTGTGGTTATGGCTGAACCGCAACCAGTTGTTGAACAAGAGGAACAAAAAGAGGTTGTTGTAGAGATTCAAGAAGTATTAGCCGTTCCTACTCTCCCAGAGGTTTCCACACCCGTGGATTCTGTCCACATTCAAAATGATGGATCCTTTGCTGGTCGTGATTGGGAAAAAATAACGGTTACGCTGTTCGATGCTGATGGTAACCAAATTACAAATCCAACCTTGCCAAGTGGAATCTACTTGCGCACGGCTTTCGGCGAGGCCGAATTCAAGCCTGCACAACTGTCGGTCGCAAACTTTGAAAACGGTGAAGCGACTGTTCTCATGTTGCCTCGCGGTAAGCGCACGGTCGTCGTGGAAGTATTCCCTTACCGAGCACTCAGCAAACCGATGAAGTACGAAGCGTACTAGTGGTTCGACTCCGCTCACCAGGTGCTGGAGAATGCGGAGTAGGTGTTAGGCGCTAATCCTAATTCCTACTCCCTATTTTCTAGAATTTTTTTGTAATCCATCATTGGTACTACATGAATAGCTGGCTCTTCGTAGGGATGAGCTTCTTTTGCTGCCCTCAAAGCTGCGTGGAGATCTTCCTCTGTAACGACGACTTCAATGCGTTCCTCCTCTACCTCTTCAATCGTTCCAACTGAACCAATTGCTGGGTTCGAACCTTCTAAAGGTCGATAACGGCCGACTCCACGACTGGAAAAGGAGCAGCTATCGTAGTTACCAATTTGCCCCGCGCCAGTGGTCGACAGCGCCGTTCGAACGGCGTCGGCGTGGGAGAGGGGAGTATAAACGATGAGACAATACAGATTGGGTGTCATGCGTGGTTACTTTGCCATAATCATCGCATCGCCGCAGATCTTTGAGTATTATTGAAAGGTTCTTGGCCGCACCTTTAAACCATTGCTTACATTTACCAAAGGAGATTTCACGTGTCTGAATCACTACTTGAATCTGAAGAGTTTTACCAAGCGAAAGATGCGAAGGCTTCGAAGGGAGCGGTCTGGTCAATCGCCATTTGGTTGATCGTGCTCTTTACGTCAGCAATCGTTCTGCCGTTCTTTTACTTTTCATGGACGATGGCAATGATTGGTATTGCCTTGGTGCCTCCCACACGATGGGGGATCACGATTGGTTACCACCGATTGTTAACACATGGAGGTTTTAAAACACATTCATGGGTTGCCTGGATTTTGTACATTCTAGGTATGAGTAGCTCCGAGGGTGACCCACTTAAATGGTCTGCTGCTCATAGACTGCATCATGCCCATTCGGATCATGATGAGAACGATCCTCACTCGCCAAATTTTGGTTATGAAGATAAGCCTATCTTGGGCTTCTTCCATGCTGAACTAGTATGGATTGCCAGTAAGTGGTCTCGGTTCAAAACGGAGAATCTGCTCAACAAGTTTGTTCCCCTGGAAAGAAAAGATTGGTTCCTGGACTTTTGTTCCAGAAACTACAATTACATTATCGTTTCTTTTCTCGTGGCGCCTTTTCTTGTTGGGTACACCATCGGAGGTTTTTGGTGGGGTATGTGTGCCTTCACGTGGCTCTCGCCGGTGCGCATGGCATTAGCGCTCTTCTGCACTGGTCTGGTCAATTCGTGGACGCACATGTTTGGTTACCGTAACTACGAGACGAAAGGCGTCGATAAGTCGACAAATTCTCTGGTCGTTGCTCTCCTTACCGATGGTGAGGGGAACCACAATAACCATCACTTTTCGCCAGTGGCCGCTAACCACGGACACTTCTCCGGAGAGTGGGATCTCTCCTTTGTAATTCTTGTATTCCTTGCAAGCTGCGGGCTTGTGTGGGATATCAAGACAATGTCCAAGGATGGACAGGTTGTCTTATTTCCAAGGCGACCAAAAGAAATTCTTCAGCCAAGAACAACTGAAGAACCTGAAAGGGAGGGGGCTCTACTGTAGGGCTGCCTCTAACGAGGTTATTCACCGGGGCAGCGTCACACCGACGCTGCTCCTTTTTTATTTCCACTCATCCAGTGGAGGAAGAACATGACCGAGAACAAGGCAATGGCAGCAATAAATTTTTCAAATGTTGAAAGGAATAATGCCGTCACACCAAACGATGTCCCCAATACTGCGGTGAGTAAGATGACTTGTCGTGCACTCCAGCCCTTCGCAAGTAAACGATGATGAAGATGTTCGTCGTGCGCATTACTGCGCGCTGGCGACACTCCTTTCAGGATTCGCCGCGCAATGACGATGCCGCTATCAATCAACGGGACACCAAGAACTAAGAATGCAGTGGCAACTTTGCCGCCGGTATAGATGGTCAAAACGCCCAGCATCAAGCCAAGAAACATGGCGCCTGTGTCACCCATCAGTACTCTGTTGGGCGGAAAGTCGAACAAGAAACTAGCCGCGCTGATGCCTGCAAGAATGAAGGCAATCAGAGCGAGCTCAGGTTGATCAACGCGGCTGCTTAATGAAAGCAGACCGATGACTGCAAATCCGATGGAGGAAAGACTGCTGACTTGCCCAGGTATGCCATCGAACCAGTTGAGCGCGTTGATGGTGAGTGTCAGCCACACCAGGGTGAACAAACCGCTCCACAATGGTGGATCGTAGAAAAAACCAAACTTGAAGACGATCGTGTCTAATTTAATAGCGCCATCGGGTATGAATGGATTCGTAATGGAAAAGATGCGCGTACCTGTAAGAAAGATAATAAGTGCGACCAGAATTTGGAGTGATAAACGGAGATATGGTGAGAGGCGTTTGCGATCATCAATAAAGCAAGTGACGCCGAGGAGTGCCACGCCAATGACAACACCCATCGCTTGGCGCGTCATATCGAACGCTGTCATGTACATAATCAGGAACACAACGATGGCGATGATTCCGGTTGGATACGGCAATCGTTTCCGGTTCAGCCCGTACCGTTCAGGAAAATCGAGCCAACCCCAGCGAGGGAACCAACGTAGCGCACCCCAGTGCAGCAATAAGGCTAAGCCAAACGCTGCGAAAGGTATTCCAAAGGTAAGCGAGAGTTGCTCCATGGGCGCTATAATAGCCTAGTCATGACCAAGCCAAGAACCTCAACGACAAAAGAACTCTATGGAATCATCGGGAATCTCCCGAATGCGTCCAAAGTTCTGCAAGAGTGGAATCAGTTTTTTACGAAGAAGGGGATTGGTGCATCCATGCATCGCTACCCCACAACAGTTAAAAACTTGCCCGAACGTTTGAGTGAAATGTTCCATTTCGACCGGCGGATGTACTTGGTAGGTGACAGTTTGCAATCTGCAATCGTTTCAATGTTGGATGTGCTGGATGTAACTGCACAGAAAGTAAAAAAGGTGAATGTCGTAATGAACGAACGGGGAGTTTTGAAGGGGGTATTTACAGAGGAAATAGGACCGAAATAATCGGGCATTGTTTTGACAACTATCATTAACAATAGCAAACTTAGCGGGTTGTCTCATTGGGCATTCATACGAGATAACTCTTCATTAAGAAGTGTAAACGGCGGGTCCTAGTTCCGCGACTTGCCCACGCGGGTACTAACGCTGTTTCGCTTCTTACTCCCCATCCCGCTAGGGTGATGGGGAATGGGTGGTCAGCAACGTTCGTTGTTGGCCCCCATTTTTATTGACTCGATGCAGCACTATTTGAATACTGCTTCACTTCCAGGCCTCTATATTGCGCCTGGAAGTAGGCTCTTTTTTACTCTGCCAAGAGATGAGCCTAGGAGCGAGGTAGTTACGACTACTTCGCTCCATTTTTTATGTGCTTACGTCAACTTGTCTCGACTCGTCACAGTATCGGTCATAGCCTACAATTCCTTTGATGAGTAAGAAGAAGCCACGTTCTCTGAAACAGGCGAAATTGAAAGGTAAGCGCGTTTTAGTGCGTGCTGGTTTTGACGTGCCGATGGAGAATGGAAAAGTGGTCGATACAGCCCGTATCGAAGCGCTTCTCCCCACTATCAAATACATTTTAAAAGAAGGTGGTTCCGTCATTCTTATGGCACACCAAGGTCGACCGAAGTCGAGTGCCGATATGGAATTTAGTCAGAAGCCGCTGGTGCCCGTTCTCAAAAAACTTCTGAAGCGGGAGATTCAATTTGCGAAACGTTGTGTCGGCCCAGAGACACTCAAGATGGCAAAAGCTCTAAAGCCAGGTGACGTGTTGCTCTTAGAAAATCTTCGTTTTGAAGCAGGTGAGAAAAAGAACGATAAGGCTTTTGGCAAAGCGTTAGCTGCACTTGGCGATGTGTATGTGAATGATGCATTCACCAATTGCCATCGTGCACATGCCAGTATGGTCTTAGTGCCGAAACTTTTGCCAAAGTTCATGGGTCTGCAGTTAGCGGAAGAAGTAGAGCAATTGACCAAAGTAACTAAGGCAAAGCACCCCCTTACGTTGATTGTGAGCGGCGCAAAGATGGAAACGAAGGTGCCCGTTATCAAACAATTTTTGGATAAAGGTGATGATATTCTTCTCGGTGGTTGCATCGCGAGTACATTCATTGCGGCTCGCGGATTTAGTGTTGGTGAATCGAAGTATGAACCAGAAAATGAAACGGTTGCTCAAGATATTATGTTGGAGAGTGAAAAGAAAAATATGGCGATGGTGCACGTGCCTCGTGATGTTGTGGTTGCGAGCGACGCTAAGCGTTCTGCGACAAAAATTGATATTCCCGTGGAAGATATAGAAGGTGATATGAAAATTTTTGATATCGGGAAAGTCACTCTGAAGCGCTACATCGACATTATTAAGAAATCTTCAACCATTGTGTGGAATGGGCCACTTGGTTTGTACGAAATTAATACTTTTTCGCATGCAACGAAGCGCATTGCGGAAGCGTTGGCTGCTGCGACCAAGAGGGGAGCCGTGACGATTATTGGAGGAGGGGACACACTCGACTTTCATGAGCGGTACAAGTACTCGCTCAAGGCTTACACCTTTGTTAGTACAGGTGGGGGAGCCATGCTTGAATTCATTTCCGGCAAGAAATTGCCCGCTCTTGAGGCACTGCGATGATCAGCGTCACCGTTCTATTTCCAGAAGAAGGGGAGTCATGGGCTGCGTTATTACGACGCGTCGCTTCCACGGAAGGGCAAGTGTTGCTGATACTTTCCTTAGTGGAAGAACGTCTCGCACATGATGAAGCCGCACGTCGTCATCTGTTAGAAAACTTTAAAAAAGAGAGTGGCAAAATATTGCTTGCGGCACGTAACCGAATAGTAATCGCTGCGGCGCGAAGTAGTGGTATTCGTGTGGTGGATAAGACGAAAGATTTGAGGCATCTTCTGAAAGAGCATCCTCAGCTAAACGAGGCCGTACGGGCATTTTCGCCTCATATTTGGCAACAGCAGCTCCGTTCACAATTGCAGTCCATGGGTCTGCTCAGTCTCCCGAAGCTTCGTATTTGGGTTCTGATTGGCGTCAGTACACTTCTATTCCTCTTTGTGTTGTTACGTCTGCTTCCTTCGGCAACTGTGTATGTGGCACCGCGTGAAGAACCGATTATGCAGACTTCTAATATTTTCTTGGTGCTTTCAGGTTCGACAGTGCAACTACCAGACCGTGTGCGGACTATGGCGCTTAAGCCGGTGCGGGTACGTATAGAAAAATCAGTCACGTTTGATGACATTAGCAAAGAATTTATTGGCACGAGTGCGTCGGTTCCAATGACGATTGTGAACAAGAGTGATGAGCAATTTAGTTTACGGAGCGAGTCACGGTTGGTGAACCAGGCGGGCATGATTTTTCATATTAAAGAAGACGTTATCGTAGGAGCTGGTGAAGAGGTGACGGTGCCAGCCGAAGCCAATGACATGGATGAATACAACGAAATTATTGGTGAACGAGGGAACGTACCGGCCGGTGTGCGTTGGGAATTTTCTGGTTTAGGCCAAGCAGAGCGGAAATTAGTCTACGGTGAAAACAGAGTCGCCGCTGCCGGTGGAACCACAGCGTTTCGTAAAGTATTGCAGCAGAAAGATTTAGACCTGGCCAAAGAGCAGGTGAAGAGTGAATTGCTAGCCCAGGCGAACCTGCTGATTGATGAAGAGA
>CAZXUD010000016.1:0-14448 GCA_964643805.1 uncultured Candidatus Peribacteria bacterium
GATTGTATCCTTTGTTTTAGATGTTCCTTAACATCTTCAGGTTCAACCTGAGGTGAGCGCTTTGCGTACCACGGTACGCAGTGCGCTTGCCTCAAAACTGTTATGAGGCGACCGCGCCGACGGTATGTCGGTATGTTTCCATGGAGGATTCGCGTGATGACCAGCTCCACGTTAGACAAAAAAAGGCCACCTGAGCGTTCAGCTCATAATTTGGTGGTGGCTCCGAAGGCAATGAGCGATGCCTTGTACAACTACTCGCTGGGCAAATACGCCCAAGGAGCGTTATACAGTGCAGACACTGTCTGCCGAGAGCTCAACTTAGTGCCGAAAGGCGATTTTCCGGTGCCGACCTTCGACACAACGACAGGCGAAGTCGTTTTGTATCTCTCTGGTTGGGATTCCACGGTGCTGTATCACTCAGCACGAGGTTTCCAACACATGGAGAGCGGGCACGACGACGCTTACAACTGTGTACGTGGCGCAAAAGCGGGGTATTGGCGTGTGAAAATTCCATTCCCCGGTTCTTACAACCGTTCGTACGTAGCTCAAGCAGAACTTGCGAAAGCGAACGGTTGGGAACCCGCACCTTTGTGTGTGGCGATGGCGGCACTGATGCTCGATCTTGGTAATCACATCCGTGATTGTCGCGACAACCGCTACTTCCGTTGTGGAGAAATGGTGGGGCTAGGTGACAGGATGTCTGAAGGATTAGTGCTAGTGGCGAATAATCAATTTAGCAAAATTCGCCGCACGCACATCCTCACGTCCATCGAGCACTTTAGTCTTTCCATGATCGTCGCCAAACGGTGTTGAACCCTTTGAAGCCCATGGGCTTCAAGCCTACGGCACCTGGTAGCAATACCAGGTGCTTTTTATGCCCTCTGATCGGTAGCACTCCCCCTAGGCGACTGCTATAATTACAAACATGAATGAGCGCCAGAGCAAGCTCCTGAAAGAGATCATAGACCAATTCATAGAAACCGCCCTTCCGGTGGGTTCTCACCACATTATTGGGCGAGGGACGTTTTTGGTATCGGGTGCGACAGTCCGTAATGAAATGCGTGTCTTAGGCGAAGAAGGGTTCCTAGAACAGCCGCACGTTTCGGCTGGCCGCATACCAACTGCCAAAGGATACCGGGTGTATGTGAAGAATTATCTGGAGCCATCACGCTCAGAAAAAGAAGTTCGCAAAAAATTTGCGACGCTCCGTGAGCAATATTTTCAGAGGAAAGATCAAGAGCGTGTCTACGAAGCGGTCGCGCTGCTTTCACACATGATGCCCGATGTGGCGTTCGCCACAGTGCCGCATAAAGATCGTGTGTATTATTTGGGACTAGCAAATATTCTCAAGCAGCCAGAATTTATCGCGAATCCTGGCTTGGCCACAGGTGTGGTGGAAATGTTGGAAGATCACTTGAGTGATATTCTTGATAAAGTCGAAATTGATGACAAAGTTCGGTACTACATTGGCGAAGATCACATTTTGCCGCAGTTCCAAAGCTGCGCGATGATGGTGACGGAGTACAAAGTGCGTGATCAGAGTGGCGTGCTGGGAATCTTAGGTCCATTACGCATGGATTACGCGTACAATACGGTCACGTTAGAGCTCGTGGCGGATCTCTTGAGAAATAACTAATACTTGTAGCTGATGTCTGACACTATTCTCCAAATTCGTGCCGGCAAAGACAAAGCAGATGATGCCGTTGATCGTGGTCCGCTCTATGCGGAGTCCGCAATTGCTTCGTTTCACTCGTTGCGAGGTGCAGATGGCAAAGTAAATTTAGAAATTGGTATGTCCGAAGGAAAAATTGCCTTCTTCGTGCGTGCATCGGAGCGTGCTGCTCAATTAGCGGAGAGCCAATTGTATGCGCAGTACCCAGATATCGAAATTGATGAGTTGCAGAGTGATCCGTTCGCAGCAAAAGAAAATGAATCCGTCGTATCACTCGATCTTTCGTTAGCGGATCCAGAAATTTTCCCAATTAAGCGTCACCCACAGTTCGACGACATGCTCACACGTGTCAATGTTGACCCTCTCGCAGGAATTACCGCGACACTTTCGCGCTATAAACTGCCGGGTATGCGTGGACATGTGCAAATTGCACTCAGTCCACTTGGAGGCGCTTATAGGCGCCGTGCGCTGCGGTTTTTGCCACTCTTAGAGAAAGGGCTTGCTGCCTCTTCGCCTTCGTATGCGAAGTTCTTTACGCGCATTCAACTGGCTCGGGGTTGGAAACGGCTGTTCTGTCTGCCACTAGCCTTCCTATTAGGCGGCTTCCGCGCCTGGCCAGGTTTTCGACGACTTGGTTCCATCTCTCTTAGCACAGATTCTCACACGTCGGCTGATCCGGATGAACAAGCACGCCAAAGTGCTCGTACTCATGACCGTGAAGATGCGCCAGCGGGTGCACAGGACAAAGTGAACCGCCTTCTCTTCACGTGCAACGTACGTCTCAGCGTTATTGCACCCAAAGGACAGGAGCAAGCAGCCAAGCAGAAGCTGGAAGAAATGGCCGGCAGCTTCCGGCAGTTCTCCTTGCCGCAAAGTAATGCGTTCGAAGCTGAGAAATCGAAAGTTACGTCATCGATTGTGTTGGGATTGCACCACAATCCATTCATTCTTTCGGTCGAAGAGGTAGCTACCATCTGGCATTTACCAACCAGTCAGGTACAAACACCGAATATTGACTGGGTGATGAGTAAAAAACTGGAGCCGCCAAACAATTTACCAGTTCCAGGCATCACTGATGAGCAGGGGACGCTCACAGAACTCGGTGAAGCAGTATTCCGAGGTACGCGTCACCGTTTTGGAATTAGAAAAGATGATCGCCGCCGCCATATTTACATTATTGGTAAGACCGGCATGGGAAAATCTACTCTCTTAGAGAATATGATCTTCAGTGATGTGCACAGTGGTAAGGGTGTTGGTGTCATCGACCCACACGGAGACTTAATTGAGGCTGTCTTGCGCTTCATTCCAAAAGAAAGAAGCAATGATGTCATTCTATTTGATCCTTCCGATGGTGGTTTTCCAATTTCCTTCAACGTTCTCGACTGTCCGGACCCTGATCAACGCTCGTTAACTGCTTCTGGCATCATGAGCGTGTTCACAAAGATGTGGCCGGACATGTTCAGCGGACGTATGGAGCATATTTTGCGTAATACGCTCCTCGCGCTCCTCGAAAATGAAGGTTCTTCCATGCTTGGCATCATGCGAATGTATGCAGATGCCGCCTATCGCGACAAAGTAGTGCGTAAGATTAGTGATCCCGTTGTGAAAAGCTTCTGGGAGGACGAATATGCCGGTTGGAGCCAAAATTACCGGACGGAAGCGGTGGCTGCCATCCAGAATAAAGTGGGGCAGCTGCTCTCTACACCACTCATTCGCAACATTGTGGGGCAAGTGAAGAGCCGATTGGATGTTCGTCACGCTATGGACAGTGGAAAAATCATCCTTGTGAACCTCAGCAAAGGAAAACTAGGTGAAGATATGTCGGGATTCCTTGGCTCCATGCTCGTCACGAAGTTCCAGATTGATGCAATGAGTCGCGCAGACGTTCCTGAAGCAGAACGTCGTGACTTTTTCCTCTACGTGGATGAATTCCAGAACTTTGCGACCGAATCATTCGCTAGTATCTTGAGTGAAGCACGTAAATACCGTTTGAGTCTGACGATGGCGAACCAATATGTGTCGCAACTCGTTATCGGTGATAAAAATACTAAGCTCCGCGATGCAGTTTTCGGAAACGTTGGTACGCTCGTCAGTTTCCAAGTTGGTTCTGATGATGCGGAAGAGCTCAGTCTTCAGTTTGAGGAGATGGCATCTGCAAAAGACATCCTGAGTTTGCCAAAATATCACGCTTACATGCGTCTGATGGTCGATGGTATTCCAAGTAAACCATTCTCTGTCTCTACATTGCCTCCACCAAAGGCCAATCAAGAGTTACAAGAGGCTGATACGCTCCGAAAACTATCCCGTGAACGCTACGCGGAGAAGCGCGACGTCGTCGAAGACAAAATCCGCGCCTGGTCCAAGAGTGCAGCCGAAGGACGGCAGAACGCAAAGCAGGCAGAGAAGGGGAAAGAGAAGGAGGAAGAAGAGCTTAAGAAAGCCAAAAAGAAGGGTATGAGCCTGGCAGATTACCGCACCTGGCGAGACCGAGAAATGTGGACGAATGATTTCAATGGTTTACGAAAAAGAAAGCTCCTCGGCGAAGCCGTAACAGCAGACGAAGAGAAACAAATGGCTGATCTACAAAAGAAATTAGAAAAATCTGGCGGCGTGCCGGAAATTAGTAAGGCTTTGCAGCAAGAAATTGATAAGCAGAAGAAATAATCTTCTACAAATCTTCCAGTGGCACCGAGCAAGGGACGTTTGGGTCCGCTACGCAGTTTTCCGTTGGAGGAGCACCACGCCAAGGGCAAGTCTTTGAGTACTTACAAGCTTCATCAGTAAGCTCGTTGAGTTGTTCTTGTACCTTTTCATCCGTTGCTGCCGTGGTAATGAGGATTTGATCCAAATCTTTAAAGGCATAGTTAAGATCAAACGGTTTTACTTCCAGACCATTCACAAATAAGCGGAAGGGATGATCTGCATCACAAATTTCTCCATCTGCCATTGGCATAAATGACGCGTAGCAGTCACTACTAAACCCAACTTGCAAGCTATCGAAAAATTCTTGAAGAGTTTGACCTGGCTTATGACTATGAATGACATTTCCGTTGTTATCGTGCAGGTGTAAATACTGGTGAAGATATTCGCCTGCTTCATCATGTGTCGTGTCATCAGTCGAGACACCAGACATCAACTCGTCAGCCGAGAAATCTAATTTCTCCTCACCGACGTACACCGCAAAGTCAGCATGGGTGTGGTTTGGGTCAGGATTCTTCACGTTACAGGCTGCCAGAGCCAACAGAGAAAGGAGGAGTAAGCGCTTCATGGGCGCATTATACATCGGACATTGCTTTCTTAAGTCTCTTTCTTCACTTTCTTCTTTCTTTTGTCTACCACACAAAAGAAAGAAGCAAAGAAAAAGTCACCGCCGCCAGAGCCCCTCCGCTTGCCCCTCACACCCCCAGTGCCGGCGGAACCCACCAGGGCCTGTTGTTCATGCCTGTGTTAATTGTCGCCAAACATTTCCGCAGCATTTAGCCACTGCTCCAACTGATTTTGTCGGGGGACGTATCCTTTTAGTTCAACAGCAGTGCCTTTGTGAACTGACAAATGGAGGTGTTGTCGTTCACCGTCGGTTTCTTCACTGAAACCTTTGCCAAGATGACCGATGACATCACCTTTTTTCAGCGTGGTACCTTTCGAAATAGAAATTGAAGAAATAGAGAGATGTCCGTAGAGCACGGTGACGGCTTCATCGTTCAAAGTACAAGATTGAATCAACACTCCGCCGTAACCATTCACCCAATTTTTGTAGATAACCTCACCATCGCACTGTGCGTAGACTGTCATCATTGAAGAATCTTCATTTGGGAGTGCTTCATAATCCGTTCCTGTGTGAAATCCAGAAAATTTTTCTGGTTGAACAGGAGATGTCTGTGGATTTATAGAAATACCGAATGGTTTTTTAGTGACGCGGTCTGCATGAATAACGGGGAGAGTGGGGGAACTCGTAGATGATGCAGGTTGAAGGTGCTGTTTGAAAAAAGCGCTTGTCTTAGCCATAAAATCGCCCCACTGAGGACCGAATTCATGACCTTCGCCTTGGTATTCAACGTAGGTGAAGTCCTTCTTTAGTCGTTCAAGCTCAGCGGCGAGACCATCCGCCCACTCTTTGGGTACGTCTTTGTCGTTGCTCCCTTGAAAAAGGAGCACTGGATCTGAAATATCATCAAGATAGGTCTTCGACGACAGAAGATCCCACGCTTTTGGATTTTCTTCGCGTGTTCCGAGTGCGGCACGCGTCCGATCACCCTCATCGCGCATGTCACGCCAGCGCATGAAGTTCTCCCATGCATCGGCGTTGACTGGCGCATACAGTACGATCGCGTTCACCATGTCTGGATGAGCGACTCCAATGTTCATTGTGACGCCTCCACCCATAGAATGTCCTAACATCCCAACACGTGTTGCATCTACCGTTGGTAAGTCAGCAGCGCGAATAGCATTGATGGCGTTGAGCACATCCATGGAATACTCCAAACCTGCGTCATAGACCTCGCGGATGTCTGGACTCTCATCAGAAAGGGCGTGACCGCGGTAATCGGAGTGGAGAACAGCGAACCCTTGGCGAGCCAAATAGTCCTGTTCACGTTTCAGACCTCTGCCTTGGGTATAGACCGAAGGATCAATGAAGCCATGGTTCAATAAAACCAGCGGGAAAGGACCATTTCCTTTCGGAATATTCATAATGCCGCTGATCTTGAGCTCATTGCTGTAGTATTCAATGCCGTAGCGTGTGTAGGCGCTGTTATCCGCCAACACGGGATCTAGCATAAAACCTGTGCCGCTCAATTTCATATCCGCAAAGTGCGGAATAGAAAGTTCGGCTGGTACTTGTTCTAGTGCAGATGAAGAAACAGTTGTTCCACTTTCATTCACTGCCGTTTCATTTGGCGGCGTTGGTGTACAAGCCGCCAGAGAGAAAACTGCGAGCGCAAAAAAGGCGCGTATAACGCGCCTTTTTGTGATTGCTCGATCTTGAGACAATACAGGTTCCACTCGATTAGAGTTCTGTGTCGACGGAACCGGTAGCTGTGACATCAACACCGCTGTTCGTATCATCAGCGTTGTCATCGTCTTCTACCATGCTGTCGCTATCATCGGCTGCAGAATCATCGACTGTAGGAACAGTATCATCCATAGCATCCGTATCATCCGTGCTAGGAGTCGTAGTCGTGCAGGCAGTCACAATGAGTGAAGCAGCCAGAACAGCTAACAATTTCTTCATGAGAAAAGAAGGGTAAAAAATAACCCGGGTATTTTAGCAGCTGGAGCTGAGATGCCTAGACTTCTTTCAAGGTTATTTATGACAAGGATTCTTCACATAGCCTCTCCTATGAATTCCTGAACATCTCGCAGTACTTCAGCTGCATGCTCCTCAGGTACTGCTTTGGGATACACCTTGACGATGGTTCCATTTGGATCGATGAGTACCGACATACGCGCGATATCCATAGCAGTCTTGCCATTCCTAGTCTTTTCTTGCCATGCGCCATATTCCTCGACTGTTTTGCCAGTTTCATCCGAGAGAATCGTAAAGGGGAGTTTGTACTTCTCGGCAAATTTTTGATGACTTGCTACAGAATCTTTACTGATACCAATCACCATGCAGCCATTTTTTTCGAACTCATGAATCACATCGCGAAAATTACAAGCTTCCGTCGTGCAACCAGGCGTGTCATCTTCGGGATAAAAATAAATGAGTAACCACGTGCCTGCATAATTTTCTAAAGAGTGAATATCACCATTCTGATTCGGCAGTGAAAATGCCGGTGCCTGAGAGCCAATTTCTACCATGTGTTTATTATACAAACTTTTGCAAAATAAGGGTTGAAATTACTCTTTTGATCTCTACTATGTGCCAACAATTTGGCTTGTTGCCAATTTGTAGAGCATCTGATCATTCACTCTATTGACTCGGCTGTAGGAAAGCCGCTGTCCTGCTTTCAATGGTAACCCATTCACTCCAGATAGCTGAAAGGATTGCTCTGTTATGAGTCGTTCCATGGATGTGTCAAAGAAAGAAAGGCAGCAACTACGTGTCCAACGGTACCTCGATGAGGCACTTGGATTGGATTACCAGTTGCCCCAGGCAATGCAGCGTTTGCTTGCCAACGCTATTCTCGCTCGAAAGATTCACAGTGAAATGGTGCTCCTCATACCGGACCACCTCGTCTGCTGTGATCTTTCTACCGGTGAAGAGCTGTGGCGGGCGAAAGCTCACTTTGATGTGAATCGTCCGCGTAAACTTCGACTCCGTTCGAAACAACGGGTTCTCGAAATACGCGACAAGCACAATCACATCTTCTTGCAGTTTGACCTGTCGGATTGTGGCGCCCTTGTGGTCGCCTAACCGTCAGTAAGTTCAAGGTATGGAAACAGATGCCCGCCCTGCTGCTCACATCGAGCAGCAGGGTTTTTTTAGTACAAAATTCAGGCCCGAAAGGGTTGTATTTGAGAGTCAGATGCATACTATGTGCCAACAATTGAGCGAAAGCTTAATTGAGTGCCTGTTCTTTCGTAGTTTCGACTAACGTTTTGAACCCTCTTTTAAAAGGATTGAGTCATGCAAAGTGCAGTCCAGGAAGCAGCTGCAGTTCGTTTAACCACGATGCGTAGACAGGCCAAGATCTCAAGGACACCGCCTGGAACTAACAAGATCTACTTCTTGTCCAGCGGCCACTTTGTGGTCGGCGACCTGTCGAGTGACACCATTCTCAAGATCACGGAGGCCAAACAGCTTTACAAGAAAGCGGTTGAAATCAAAATCGAAGGTGGCGAAGCCCAGGTGCACAATGCCAGGGGTGAAGTCATCGCACGATTCGACATCAACGACGGTTCGCCGATTTCCGGCTAACGGTCTTATCCTAACAGAGCAGGCACGCTCGGGACTCTGGTGCATTCGCACTGGAGTCCTTTTTTTAGTTCCAATTTTCCGGATGGATACCAGGACAAGGGAAACTCTGGCATAACTCTTTCACTTCAGCGGCAATTTTTGCGAGAGCGGCATCATCACCAGCATTTTTTACGGCTTCATTCATCCAGTCACCGATTTTTTCCATCTCTGCTTCCTTCATTCCGCGAGAAGTAATGGCTGGTGTACCCATGCGAACACCTGATGGTTTGAAGGGGGGATTCGGATCGAAGGGAACAGTGTTGGCATTCGTCTCCAAGCCAGCTTTATCCATTGCCTTCGTGGCATCGCGACCATTGATACCCTTACTTTGTTGCACTTCCATCAGAATTAAATGGTTATCGGTACCGCCGCTCACAATTCTAAAGCCATGGCCCTTCAAACGTTCAGCCAACGTCTTCGCGTTCTTCACAATTTGGTGCGCGTAGTCTTTAAACTCGGGTGATTCGACTTGTTTGAATGCGACCGCAATAGCCGCTGTAGTCTGGTTGTGTGGTCCACCCTGTAAACCTGGCATGATTGCCTTATCAATTGCTTCTGCATATTGCTGCTTACTGAGAATAAAAGCACCGCGAGGACCGCGCAGTGACTTGTGAGAAGTCGAAATTCCCGTATCAGCAGCGGGGAAGGGACTTGGGTGTGCACCACCAAGAATCAATCCAGTGATGTGCGATATGTCTGCATGAAAAATTGCACCGACATCGTCACAAATTTCGCGGAACTTACTCCAATCAATAATGCGTGGGTACGCGGTGTACCCGGCAATGATCAATTTTGGCTTCACTTCTTTCGCTTGCGCCCAAATTTTGTCGTAGTTGAGCATTTCGGTCTCCGCATCTAACTCGTACGGAGCGGAGTGGTAGGTTTTTCCGGAAAAGTTTACCTTCCAACCGTGCGTTAAGTGTCCACCATGAGGTAATGCCAAGCCCATGATGGTATCACCATGCTCTAACACTGCATGGTAGACCGCCATGTTGGCAGGACTACCAGAATACGGCTGCATGTTTGCGTGTTCCACATTGAAAAGTTTCTTCGCGCGTTCAATTGCTAAGTTTTCGACGGCATCGGTGAACTGTTGTCCCTCGTAGTAACGCTTCCCTGGGTAGCCCTCTGAATATTTATTGGTGAAGATAGAGCCCGAAGCTTCGAGCACAGCATCCGACGCGTAATTTTCGGATGGGATGAGGCGAATTTTGTCCCACTCACGTTGCTCTTCCTTAATAATGAGGTCACGGATCTCCGGATCAACTTTGGCGAGAGCGGGTAAATACATTTAAAGGTGGAGGGAAGAGGATTCAATCGTACCAAAGGACTTCCGAATGGAAAATAGTCCTGAATCCATTCTTAGCTCAGCCACGAGCAGTGATGACCGCATCGACCGTTTGGTCATGCGCTTCCCGAGGGATTTCGTTCACCATTTGGCATTCATAGGCCACTCCTAAGAGTCGTGTCTTTGGGTTTATCTTCCGTTGCTCGGCAATCCATGCGTCATAACCGCCAGCACCACGACCTAGACGGTTGCCTGTGTGGTCGAAGGCGCGCCCCGGAATTAAAACAATGTTTACCCCCTCTCTATTCAGGATAGGGGAGCCAGCACTAGGCTCTGGAATCTTTAAATCCCCAGGCGTCAGGGTTTTGAGGTCCTCTACTTGAAAGAAATCGAATCGGCCACCTAAGTATCGTGGCAGATACACTGCGTCACCTCGTGCGATCAGCTCTTCTAAGAGAGGACGAACGTCGGGCTCGGTTGCGAGAGGGAAAAACGCACAGATAACAGAGCCCTCAGGAATATCTGCCAGCAATCGCCGGCACAGTGAGCGGCTTTCGGCCTGCTTCGCTTGGTCTGGCATGTGCTGAAGCCGTTCAGCCATAGATTCTCGCAGTTGTTTTTTTAGTTCGGTAACGTGCGGCATGGTTTTTAGAAAATTTCAGCAGCAGCATCGGCCAAGCTGACTGTTTCTCCGACCGCGGAATTATTTTTTATCCGCTCAGTTTCACATTGCAGTGTCAGCTGACGCTTGAAAATATTTTCCATGATCTGTTCCACTGCTCGACTGGCATCAACAGCTGCAACTTTGTCTCGGTGGAACGATGATGAGAACGTCAGGATCAATTTTTTGCCTTCCAGTTCTTCTACCCGAGCATCTTTCAGTGACATGCGGACGGACGCTGGCTGCACTTGCTCAACAATGCGAGGCCAGTTCTCGCGAATGTTACTGAGCGAGAGGTCCACAGCTTCCACGATGGCACCTTTCATCTCCGCGACAGGTTCACTCGGTGCTTTCGCCAGCTTTTCTGGCGGTGTCTCCTCCGATTCCTTCTTCGCGATGGCAGCTTTCACGCTAAGTTTTGGTGCAGACGCAGCGTCTTGATTATCACACAGTGAAAGCAGAGCTGCTTCCACTACGAGTGCAGGAACAGGCGCGCCGCGAACATCTCTTATAGTCTGCAGAAGCACATCTAACACGCCGACAATTCCTTCGTGAGGGCTTCCGGCAGCAACCACTTCATGCAGTTGGTCACGAACGACGCCCAAGAGCTGTCGAACAAAAATATCCATCGGAATGCCGCTTTCTTCAATGGTGCGAACGGTTTCAATAATCGCGGCGGTGTCTTTTTCTTCAATCGCTTTCAGAATTTTTCCTACGTATTCATGTCCTGAGACACCGAGACGTTGTTCTACTTCCTCTACACCAATTTTTGGAAGTGAACGGAGTTGATCCAACAACGAAATAGCGTCGCGCAAGCCGCCTTCGACATGCCGAGCGATGGCGCGGAGCGCTTCACGGTCAATATTTATTTTTTCGGTGTCCGAAATAAACTGAAGACGACGCACAATGTCTTCATCACGTATGTGACGGAACGGAAAACACTGACAGCGCGACTGAATGGTCGCTGGAATTTTATTCAACTCGGTCGTGGCTAAAATAAAGTACGCATAAGGGGGTGGTTCTTCCAAAGTTTTCAGTAAAGCATTAAAGGCGCCCTTCGAAAGCATGTGTACCTCGTCGATGATGTACACCTTTGCGCCCGCGATAACCGGAGAAAATTGAATTTTCTCAATCAGGTCACGAATATTATCGACACCGGTGTTGCTTGCGGCATCGACTTCCAATAAATCGACGATGGTTCCTTCTTCGACTCCTTTAATAATTTGATGCTGCAATTTTTCATCTTGAATTCCCTGTATCATCAGCACTTTTGCCAAAATTCTGGCAACGGATGTCTTCCCCGTACCGCGACTACCTGCAAATAAGTAAGCATGCGCCAATTTGTTTTGCTTTGCGCCCTGCTCCAAGGTGGTCACGATGTGGTCTTGGCCGACAACATCGGCAAATGTTTGCGGCCGGTATTTACGGTAAAGGGACATTGGAAGAGAAGAATACCCAATTTGGCGAGAATAGTCATTGTTTCACGGGTCTAAATCGTTCGTGGTCTTTTTGCCTTCGGACCCTATGGCTGTCATTATATGCCCACTATGAAACGCACCATTTTTACGGCTCTTGCCGTCACATTGCTCCTTGTCGGTTGCCAAGATACGACCGGCCTTTCCAAAGATTCCAGCCGCACGCCTCGCGGTAACCCCAATGCTGCCGTCACGGTGACGGAATTTGGTGATATTCAGTGCCCTGCTTGTAAAGCAGCGCATGAAAGTGTGAATGCCGCACTTCTGACTCAATTTGGCGATCAAATCCGCTTCGATTTTAAGCATTTCCCTCTCCGCAGCATCCACCGCTACGCGCTAGAAGCAGCCATGGCTTCCGAATGTGCCGCAGACCAAGGCAAATTCTGGCAATTCATTGATTACGCTTACGAGCACCAAGAAGAAATGGATATTGATGCCATTGAGAAGTGGGGGACAGACCTTGCTTTAGATACCGAGCTCTACAAACGTTGTTGGAAGAGCCAAATTAAGAAGACGACGGTCATGGCAGATTACCAAGAAGGTATTAAGCTCAACGTTTCTGGTACGCCAACCTACTTCGTCAACGGACAGCAGGTAGCTACGAACCAGCTCACGCAAGCAGTGCAAGCCGCGCTTGATCAGTTCAATCAGCGTCTTTAATTCGTCAGCTGAGCAAAGCCGTACAGTTCTTCAAGTTCTGTGTCCCACAGGGCCAACGTTCGGTACAGCTCCAGGTTTTCAATGTCTGCTAAGGCGTACGTTTGCGTGCCATATGCAGAAACTAAGGGGCCTAGATCAATGCTGGATTCATCGGGGAACTCTACATCACGAGGGTCTACCACCGTGGATAGAATAAGGTGCAGACTTGGGTTTGGTGTCGCTACAAAATCAGGACCAAAGTATAGCGTGTCATTCAGAATGAGGACTTCGCCAGCCGTGAATGTGAGAACAGGAATAAATCCACCCTTCATGCCAGTGTTCTGCTTTTGTTGAGCCTTCTCGGCTAGCTTGAGCCAGCGTTCACGAAGACTATCTAATGCAGCGGCCTTTTCTTCATCTTCAAAAATAGGATTCTGGTCGATGCCGAACTGCACGACTGAATCTACGATGTCTTCAGCATACCGTTCGGCATACAACGGATTATCCATCAGTTGCTGATGAGTCATTGTTCCTTGGGAACAGCCGGTGCAGAGCAGCAGTGATACTGTAATGAGAGAAATCGAACGTTTCATAAAAGGAAGAGAAAGAAGATTCAGTGCTCCATAGTAAATTAAGCCGCTACTGAAAGCGACGAATCAGGCGCCTTTGTTGTAGAGCTGGCAGTCTTTCTATGGACCATGTTTTGAGAAATCGGTCCGCTACGCATGGCACTTTTAATGCGCCAGTTCAAATTATTTACAATATATTCATGATGTTCGTAGCTAAGATTCTCTGGAATCAATGTCGTCCAGTACTTAAAGGAGTGATTATTCTGCTGTGACTCGCATTTATTAATGATGGCATTCTCCGCACCTTCGTCGGAACTTAAGTGGAGCACCTGCGGTGCCCACTCGCCATCGTCTTGGTCGCGGATGGCTGGGTTCTTATAACCAGGCACATAATTATTTTCGAATCCACGGGTGTGACCATGGTCCACCACCTCTTGGGTCTGCTCCTTGGCTTGTTCGCGCAACCTTGTTTCTCGGTCGTCATCCATATAATGGTGACGACGTACCCAACAACGGTTGTACATGAGCGATGAAAGCGCGGCGAACGTTCCGTAGCCGCGCATCATGGCTTTGCTGTATAGGTCGTAGATGGGTCCGGAGATATTTTTTAATTCCGCGAGTGCTTTGTACATGTCCTGACGAGGGTCTTCACCTTCCGAAGCGATTGTTTGTGGCTCCAACATCTGTTGTGTTTGTAAGTACCGTTGCATGGACCGTAATTCTTCTTTGTCGTCGCTCGATAAGGACATTTTCTCGGCTTGTTTCACCAAATATTCTGCGGAGCCCCAATCCTTCATATCCAGCTCGCGGCGAATGTCGCCCAGAATAACGTTCTGACCACTTTGGGTATTTAAGCGACGTTCAGCCTCATTCACATACGCTAAACGAGCGTCGTAATGCCAATTCAAGAATTGATCGGTGCTCACGAAGTGGAATTTTTCTGGCTTCGTCCCATCGCGGAGCTCTTCAATTTTATCGTAGCGATTTTTTACTTCCGTCCATTGGTTAATAAGGTGGGGGAGAGGGAACTTGCCTTCACCCGCCAAGAATTTGCTGATGGTTTTTTCATCATGGCCGTTCGCAAAGATGCGGCGCATCCATTCACTAACTTTTTGGGGTGAAAGAACTCCTTTAGAAACCGCGTTGAGCAGCATCGCCTCGGCAGCTTTGTGAAAATCTTGTTTCCCCTCATGAAATGCACCGACGGCTGCCAACGCATTATCAACAATTACTTTTTTGGCTGAAT